>JAIPDS010000037.1 GCA_021737565.1 Desulfobacteraceae bacterium
GGAAGCCCTGCGGTCGGGGTCAGTTTTTTCGCTCCTGACCGTTTTCGGGATTCATCAAATGCCTTCGCTAAAATTTCAAAAACTCGGCCTATCGGCCTCAAACAGTTTGAAATTTTTACGCTCCGGCATTTGCTGAATTCTTCCCGAAAACGCTCAATGTCGCTTCAAAAACAGCCCCCGACCTTGGACTTCCTTGGAAGTCGATTTCCGACGGCAAAGTAAAAAGTTCAAGACAGCTTTACCTTAAATTATAATAACGGGGATATAAGGATTTTCAAGTCGGGAATTACTATGTGACCGCGCGGCTTGACATGACCGCGCGGCCTGGCTTGACAAAAAGGATGACAGGCTCCATTATATCTGAAATATTGTTGATATCTCTTCTAATCTTACAGTTATTGTTTCAGGAGCCGCAATGCAGGAACAAAACGCTCAGAAAAATAGCGGTATGCGACGGTTTTTCGATATTCATCCGCCTGTTTTCTGGCCCACGGTCATTCTTCTGGTCATTTTTATCGCGGTGACCCTGCTGGTGGGCAAACCCATGGAAGGTGTGTTCTCGGCCATCCAGGAATTTATATCGGATAAATTCGGATGGTTTTTAATCCTTTGTGTTAATTTTTACCTTGCCATTATGCTTTATATTGTCTTTAGCAAATACGGCTCCATAAAGCTGGGCGGGAAAAACGCGGTGCCGGAATTTTCAAGACTCTCATGGTTTGCCATGCTTTTTTCCGCAGGCATGGGTATAGGTATTCTTTTCTGGAGCGTGGCAGAGCCGATATATCATTTTACAGAATCTCCTTTCGGCGGGGCAAGCGGCGCAGAAGCCGCAAAAGAGGCAATGCTGATAACCTTCTTGCACTGGGGGCTTCATCCCTGGGCCATATACGCCCTGGTCGGAATGTCGCTTGCTTTTTTTTCATTTAACAGGAATAAGCCTCTTGCAATCCGTTCCATATTCTATCCGCTGCTCGGCGACCGGGTATACGGCCCATGGGGAGATGCCATAGACGTTGTGGCTGTTCTTTCCACCCTGTTCGGTCTTGCAACATCTCTTGGTCTCGGTGTTCAACAGGTAAACGCAGGTCTTGGGCATCTTTTTGGCATGCCCGAAAATGTTTATGTTCAGATATTGCTTATAGCGGGCATTACCGCCGGAGCAACTTTATCCGTGGTATCCGGGCTTGACCACGGGGTCAAAAAACTCTCCGAGTTAAACATGAACCTGGGTGGCCTGCTCCTGGGATTTATACTTATTGTCGGGCCCACACTTTTTATACTTGACACTTATGTGCAAAATATAGGGGCATATTTAAATGATTTTTTTGAAATAAGTTTCTGGGCGGAAGGTTACAGCCAGGGCGACTGGCAGAATTCCTGGACAATATTTTACTGGTCCTGGTGGATTTCCTGGTCGCCTTTTGTCGGGATGTTTATAGCAAGAATATCCAGGGGACGCACATTGCGGGAATTCGTTCTAAGCGTGCTGCTTGTACCCTCCCTGCTGACCTTTCTGTGGCTTACCGCGTTCGGCGGATCGGCTCTCTTTCTGGAATTGAACCAGATAGGGCAGATAGCCGAAGCGATCAAACAGAATATCGCCATATCGATATTTGAGCTGCTCGAGAACTTCCCGTTTGCGGCCGTTGCAAATATTGGTGCTGTTTTGTTGGTCGTAAGCTTTTTTGTGACCTCTTCGGATTCAGGTTCTCTGGTGGTGGACGCTTTTACATCGGGCGGCAAGCTTACCTCCCCGGTTACTCAGCGTGTTTTCTGGGCTTCCACGGAAGGCGTGGTTGCCGCCGTGCTTCTTTTCGGCGGCGGACTTAAAGCCCTTCAGACGGCATCCATCACAACCGGCCTTCCTTTTTCCATTGTGCTTATCCTGATGGGATGGAGCCTTAAAAAGGGTCTTGAAAAAGAATATGCAGCAGAGCAGATACGCGTAAGGGCGGTTGAGCGTGAAAGCTATCATGAGCTTATAAGGGAGCTTATAGACAAGAAAACCGGCAAATCCGCAAATAACGAGGCCGGCCGACAGTCCGGGCAGGAAAATGAAAAAACGCTTCCGGAGGGCAAAACGGAGAAATAATATTATGGAACCCGTTAAAAATATTATGGTATGCCTTGATCTTACGGAAATCGACAAGGATCTTGTAAATTGTGCCGCATACTTGGCAGGCGTTTTCGGGGCCCGGCGCGTGACGTTTATTCACGCCATACAGGCCTATGATCTGCCCGACAGGATGAGCAAGTCATTTCCGGATGTCAAAAGCTCCTTAAACGCTATGATCCGGGAAGAACTCGACGGGCGGATAGGAGAAAGATTCCCCCCCCGTGTGGAAACCCGGGTGGCCACGAGAGTGGCCGAGGAAGACGCGGCCGACGAAATCCTTGCATGTGAGCAAGAGATGGGAACAGACCTTATGCTTCTGGGCCAGAAGCTCGGCGAGGACCGGCAGGGCAGGTACGGCAGGAGGGTTGCCGCTGAATCGAAATGCGACATTCTTTTTGTACCCGAAAGCCCTCCTGAAAGGATTTCCCGTATATTATGCGCAATCGATTATTCCAGGGCTGCCAGGGGCGCTTTTGACAGGTCGGTTCACCTGCAGGACAACCTGGGCGCAAGCGTGATATGTTATTATATTCAGGACGTGACAAAATCCTATTTTCCGGTTTCCACCAGCAAAAGCGCAAGCCGGAGCAAAACCAGGGCGGAGACAAGGCACCGGGATTTTATTGAGGCCTTCGGCCGAAATCCCGACGATTATCCCTGCAGGATAGGGGCCACGGAAGAGCTTATAAGCGAGGCTGAAAATATCTGCCGGACCGCTGACAAGGAGAAGGCTGACATGGTAATTGTAGGGGCCTCGGGTGATACCGCAACAGAGACTTCACTTCTGGGCAATATTTCAGAGACCCTCAGGCGCATGGAAAAATATATCCCGGTAATGATAGTAAAGGACCTGGAAGATAGAAAATTTTTTTCCCGCCTAACAGGGCAGGGGGGATAAGAGGATAATCAGGCTTTGGGCCCGCGGTTGTCTTGCAGGTTGCATTTTGTTTCAAATTGTTCTATTGTATCGAAAATAATTACCTATCTGCCCCGTAAAGCAGATCCCGGGGCAAAAGGAGGCGGGCGTCATGATTCTCCTTGTTCCCATCGGACCGGTCCCCATTTATCTGATTTCATATCTTGAAGATAAACTCGGAGTTTTTGTGGATCGCCCTGTCAAGCTGGGAAGGGCCGTTCCTCTGCCGCGAACCGGATACGACAATCAAAGGCAGCAGTACGAGGCCGGGGCTGTGATCGAATTGCTGGCAACCCTGGAGTACCCGGAAGCCGAGAGACTTGTGGGATTAATTGAACAGGACTGTTATAGTCCCGGGTTGAATTTTATTTTCGGCCAGGCGGTTTCAGGCGGCCGGGAGGCGTTTGTGGCCCTGCCGAGGCTGTGCCCCCCATGCTCCGGGCTGGAAGAGGATAAAAGCCTTTACAAGGAGCGGGTTCTAAAGGAAGTCATCCATGAACTTGGCCACACATGGGGTCTGGCTCATTGCGAGCAGCCGGGATGCGTTATGCGGTTTTCAAATTCTGTGCAGGAGACTGATGAAAAGTCTCCCGAGTTCTGTCATATCTGCAAAAACAAGCTTGCCGCGCCATAACACCTCGCCCCGCGCCTTATGACTCTTCTTGCTGCAAACCGGATGTCAGGACAAAAATTGAAGAATCGCCGCGGTTCGGGTTGGAAGGTATAGCTGCAGAAAATCCCCGTTTGACTTCCCTTTGATTGTGAAGTGTTCCTGGTTTGGTTTCAGGCGGCCGTGGCCGCCGTATACGGTGTCGTCTGAATTTAGGATCATCCGGTATTTTCCCGCAGGAGCGCTGATCCTGTAGTCTGTATATGAAGCTGCGGGGTGGAAGTTAAATACAAAGACCAAGCTGTCTCTTTCAAACGCCAGCACCTTGTTTTCCTCGTGCTGATGAAGCAGCCGCGGCCCGGGTTCTCCCGGTATATTGTATTTTTTTGCAGTCTCTATCATTTTCCGGTCAAAGCGGAGCAAATATTTGTACTTAAGATGCTTGGCATCCGCCAGATGCCACTGTCTTCGGGCATATTTGTATGACCAGCCGTTTTCATGCCTCGGAAAATCTATCCACTCGGGATGGCCGAACTCGTTTCCCATGAAATTTAAATACCCGTGCCCGGCAGTCGCCAGGGTTGCAAGCCTTATCATTTTGTGGAGGGCGATAGCCCTGTCCACTGCAGGATGAGGATCATCTGCCCGCATGTGATAATACATGTCTGCGCCCGCCAGGCGGAAGATCAGGGTCTGATCCCCGACCATGGCCTGATCATGGGATTCCGCATAACTGATCGTTTTCTCCTCGCCTCTTCTGTTTGTAAGTTCATACCATATGCCGCCAATCGGCCAGTTTTCATCCCTGTATTCCTTTATCACTTTTATCCAGTAATCCGGGATTCCCATTGCAAACCTGAAGTCAAAGCCGGTGCCGCCTGATTTATTTTCCAGGGCAAGGCCCGGCATTCCGCTTACGTCTTCGGCAATGGTAAGTGCTTCAGGCCTAAGTTCATGGATGAGCCTGTTTGCCAGTGTCAGGTAGGCAAGTGCGTCTTCATCCACGCTGTTGTCAAAATAGTCGTCATAGGATACAAACGCCTTTCCCATGCCGTGATGGGTATAGAGCATGCTGGTGATGCCGTCAAACCGGAAGCCGTCAAATCCGTATTCATCAAGCCAGAACCTGCAGTTTGAAAGAAGAAAATGAAGCACCTGGGGTTTTGTGTAGTCAAACAGCCTGGAGCCCCAGTTGGGATGATATCCCCTGGGGCCCGCATGAAAATACTGATAGGGGGTTCCGTCAAACCGGCTTAAGCCCTCGATCTCATTTGTCACCGCATGTGAGTGGACAATATCCATGATCACGGCTATTCCCGCGCCGTGAGCCTCATCCACCAGTTCCTTTAAATCCTCGGGCGTGCCAAAGCGCGAGGATGCGGCAAAGAAGTTCGATACCTGGTATCCGAACGAGGCGTAATAAGGATGTTCCTGCACAGCCATGAGCTGTATGGTGTTGTATCCCAGATCAGCGATGCGGGGGAGCACATTGCGCGTAAATTCCCTGTAAGTTCCGATCTTTTCTTCTTCCTGGGCCATGCCCACATGGGCCTCGTATATAAGCGGTGTTAGCGGGACGGATTTAAATCCGGGATTCCGCCATTTATAAGCGTGCTGCGGTTGCCATACCTGGGCGTTGAAAATAAGGGAGTCCGGATCCTGGACAACCCTTCTGGCATAGGCGGGAATTCTGTCGCCGCCGCCGCCCTGCCAATAAACCCTGAGCCTGTAGAGATTTTTGTGGGCCAGGGTGTCTGCGTTCAGATGTATTTCCCAGACCCCGGGTTCACCGTTTCTTTGCAGGGCAAAGCCGCTGTCCTCCTGCCATTTCGTCATGTCACCTATCAGGTAAATTGCTTCCGCGTTCGGCGCCCATTCCCGAAAGATCCACCGGCCCTCTGTGAAATGCAGGCCGAAGTATTCATGGCCCGAGGCAAAATCCGCCAGTGTCATGTGCCCGCCGGTCAGTCTGTGTTCCACCTTGCTTATTTTTTCGGCCCGTTTTGCAATTATTTGTGCATAGGGCTCCAGCAGGGGATCAAGCTCTATAAGCTTTTTTTGTTGCGGGGATGTTTTTTCAGTTTTGTTTTGCATGGCTTCCTGTTATAAGCGGCCGCTGGAGCATTTTTTCATAAAGCTCGATATAGCGGCCTGCTGTTACTTCATGGTTGAATCCGGCGGCGCTCTGCTTCATAATCCTGGAGATATTGCGCGCCTTTATTCCTGTCGGCATTGTGTAAAATTCCATGGCCCGGTCCACGGCCCACATCAGGCCCCGGCTGTCGAATACCTCGAATAAAAACCCGTTTCCGCGATCCTCTTCGGCGTTGATGTGCTCGACTGTATCATGAATACCGCCGGTGTCATGGGCTACCGGCAGGGTTCCGTATTTTGGGCCTATCATTTGCGGCAGCCCGCACGGCTCGAAACCGGAGGGCATGAGAAGAAAGTCTGATGCAGCATATGCAAGCCGCGACAGGGCTTCAAAAAAGTTGCACACCGCCACCCTTTGCTCCAGGCCGTGAAATTCAACAATGGAGAGAAAATGCTTTTGAAACACCCCGTTTGCCACAAAAATCACCTGCAGATTACGGTTCCAGTACTTTGATACCATGTAATAGAGAATATCAGCCAGAAGCTGGCAGCCTTTCTGGACCGGATCGAGCCTTGAGGGCCAGAAAAACACGGGCGCATCTCCGTCCTGGATCAGCCCCAGGCGTTTTTGCAGGTAAAGCTTGTTTGCCCTTTTCCCCTCGGTGTGGTCCTCGGGTGTATAATTTCTGAAAAGCTCCGGATCGGAAGACGGCTCACAGGACGGGTCCGGGGCGTTTAAAATCCCGTATGCGCAGTCGGCCTCCACCTTGTTTGCAAGTTCGCCGCGCAGTGCGCCGGAGACGAAATTGTGCCTTCCGGAGACTATCTCCCTTAAAAACGTGGGGCTTACCGTGTTTACAAAATGGGCGGCAAATACGCCGCTTACCAGCAAGTCCACCTGGTTTGTGTCGCGGCTCTGTTCATAGTCTATTGCCATGTGCTCATAATACAGATTGTGCCAGAAGGCCGCCGCATCTATCCCCCGGTCTTCGATTTCGGCAAGCGTGGCTTTTACAGTATGGATGTTGTGGATTGTAAAAAGCGAGGGTATGCCCATAAGTCTTGAGTACGCGGGAATCAGCCCCGTCATCCAGTCGTTGCAGTGAATCATGTCCGGCCTGACGCGGGGAATAATATTGTTGATCACTTCCCTTTGGAATGCCAGGGCGATCTTTAAGTTTTCCTGTATAAAATCGGAATATACGTGATGTACGTAATAAAAAGCCCTGTCCTCGGCAAGGTGCAGGCGTTCTTCAGGCAGATATTTTCTGTAGGTTTCTATTTCTTTTTTGTAAATCTCCCAGAGCGCCCCGCCTATATTTTTATGAAATATCCCCCTGTAATCCGGCATTGCGACATGAATATCGGCGCCAAGCGCAAAAAGCTTGCTTATAAGCGCGGCCGATACATCGGCCAGCCCTCCGGCCTTTGCAGACAGGTAGTTTGCAATGTTGCCCATGCCCGGAGGCAGGTACGTCACTTCCGGGGTTACGATAAGCACCCTTGGATTTTCTTTGGTTTCGGGCAATTAAATCTCCTTCTCCCCTGTCTATGCCCAGGTCAGAAAACCGGGAGTATGTTTCAGGTAATCGTCTCCGGTGGGTATTACCCTGGCGGTAAAACCAAAGCGCCCCGCGTGTTCGCAGGGAATGCGGCATTCATAAAGAAAATTTCCTTCCCCCATGTCTTCACTCATTTGCATTTTTGCAATCCTGGCGTCTTTTAATTCCTCCACTGTTTTAAGAGGTCCGTAGTAGAGTTCCACTTCAACTTCTTCCGGCCTGAGTCCGGCCAGATGTACTTCCGTGGTCACCCTGATTGTGTCACCCACCCGGCAGGGGATGCTGATATCGCTTTCCGGGGGTTTTACGCGGATACCGGACCATTCGTTTTGAATACGGCGTCTCTGGGCCACAAGGCGGCTTGCGTACTCGGCCCCCTGCGAGGTAAGCCGGTTGTAGTTTTCCACGGCCGGCAGATAATAATTGCTTTCATATTGTTTTATCATTGCGTGGGCGCAGAAGTTTTTAAGTACCAGCTTCATGGATGCCTTCATCATTTCCACCCATCTGTCAGGGGTATCGCCTTCGCGTCTGTCGTAGAATGTCGGGATCACGTCGTTTTCAAGTATGTTATACAGGGCCCTGGCCTCGACTTCATCCTGATACGTGTTATCCTGGTATTGTTCGCCGTTGCCTATGGCCCAGCCGCATTTGTCGCAATACCCCTCGTCCCACCAGCCGTCTAAGATGCTCAGGTTTAAAACCCCGTTTACTGCGGCCTTCATCCCGGAAGTGCCGCAGGCTTCAAGGGGGCGGCGGGGGGTGTTTAACCATATATCAACACCCTGGACCAACTGGCGGGCAATGCTGATGTCGTAATCTTCCAGAAATACTATTTTGCCGCGCATCCCTTTTCTCCTGGAGAACTGCACCACCTGCCGGATAAGATCCTTGCCTTCGTTGTCCTTGGGATGCGCCTTTCCTGCAAATACGAACTGTACCGGCCTGTTTTTTGAATTTATAAGTTTTTCCAGCCGCTCGGGATCCATGAACAACAGATATGCGCGTTTGTATGCGGCAAACCTGCGGGCGAATCCTATGGTAAGGATTTCCGGATCCAGCACGGATTCCGCCTCCTCGATCATAGCCTTGGGCGCATTTCTTCGGCTTTGCTGTCTTACCATCATGGTTCTGCAGGTACGAACCAGCCGGGATCTGCTCATTTCCCTTGCCCGCCACAACTCCTCGTTGTAGATCTGGTCTATCCGGTCGGAAAGATCACTTTGTGCATTGGTTATATACCAGTCAGGACCCAGGTATCGTTCAAAAAGCATGTGATTTTCAATGGATATCCAGGAGGGGATGTGTATGCCGTTTGTAACATGTGAAATGGGGACTTCCTGGACCGGCCTGTCCGGCCAGACGTGATGCCACATTTGTCTTGCCACCTGGCCGTGCAGCCTGCTTACCCCGTTGCAGAACTGGGAAAAGGTAAGGGCCAGGACAAACATGGAGATCTTGCCCTGGGGATCGAATTTTTTGCCCGGTTGTCCCCAGGAGAGAATGGTCTCCACGGGGGTGTCAAGCATTTTCCCGTAAGCTTCAAGATACGGGCGGGCCATTTCCGCGGGGAACTCATCATGGCCCGCCGCAACCGGTGTATGGGTTGTAAAGACCATTGTGCGGGGAACGATTTCCATTGCGGTTTTTAAATCCACACCGCATGTTTTCATCACCTGGGCCATGCGCTCGATACAGACAAAGGCGCAATGTCCTTCGTTCATGTGGCAGACAGTGGGATAAATATTTAATTGTTCGAGCAGCTTCATCCCCCCGATGCCCAGCAGCACCTCCTGGGCAAGGCGGGTGGAGGACTCGCCCGCGTAAAGCCTGGCGGTGATATCGCGAATTTGAGGCGGGTTTTCCGCCATGTTGGTGTCAAGCAGGTAAAGGGGTATCCGCCCCACTTTGACAACCCATACCTGGGCATGAATCAGGCCTTCGGGTCCGTTCACTGTAACCACCATTTCATTTCCGGAAGGATCCTTGGCGCGGTTTACCGGGAGGTGAAAAATATCGGTTTCCGGGTATTCCTCCTGCTGCCAGCCTTCATGGTCCAGATGCTGGTGGAAATATCCTTCCCTGTAGAGAAGACCCACTGCAACCATTGGAATTTTCAGATCCGAGGCCGCCTTGAGATGATCTCCGGCAAGCACCCCAAGGCCTCCGGAGAAAAACGGAAGGCTTTCGTGGATGCCGAATTCCATTGAAAAATATGCAACCTTTCCGTCCCATCCGTAGGAAGTCTGGGAATAATCTATAGAGGTTTTTATTTCTTCTTCGAATTTTTTCTGCACCCGGTCCAGATGCGCCAGGAAGCCCTCATCGCCGGCGCCTCTTTCAAACCGGTCCTGTTCGAGCATGGTGGCAAAAACAATGGGATTGCGTCCGGAACGCTCCCAGAGTCTGGGATCAACGCGCCTGAAAAGCTCAATTGCGTCAAGCCTCCAGCACCACCACATGTTTCTGGCAAGAGTTTCCAAAAATTCCAGTCGCGTGGGTATTCTGGGATATACCTGGTAGGTCTTCAAAGTACTCATGATCTCCTTTGCTGATAAATGGTTATACTATCGGTTTTCAATAAGGTTATTCGGATAACTTTTTCCACACCCTTAAAAGTTCACTCGCCCCCCACGCCTGGGCATCACAGCCGCGCTGCAGATGAGGGGCGTCGCCGTCTGTGATTTCAGGGACATGGCCAAGACACCCCTGGTTTATCAGGCGTACCGCACTGCCCAGCCTGGCCAGGGCCGCCGGTTTTGCGGCATCTCCGTAGAACTTTGCCCATGCCTCGCAGAAAGACGGAAACAGCCATGTCCATGCTGTTCCGTTGTGATAAGCCGGTTTCCGGCCTGTATCCTCGTCGCCGTCATACCTGCGCCGGTACGGATAATACGGATCACCCAGCAGGTTCCCATGGTGCCGGATTTCAATGGGGCGGTCAACCCGTCTGTCCGCAAGGCTTCTTATCGCCCCGGGCACCAGCAGTTCTTCGCATGAAGCAAGCACGGAAGCGCAAATATTTTTATCCGAAACCGCCTCCATTGTCACTGCAAGAAGCTGATTCGGCCTAAGGGCGTCATCCGGCTCGGCCCTTGCCGCGGGTGTCTGCGGATTGCAGTGAAGACAGTCCGAGAGAAAACCTCTTTTGGTGTTAAAATAATATTTTTTGATGGAATCCGCCACTTTTTCGCTAATATTTACAGGGTCAAATTCGGCATCAATTTCCGGCGGGCGTTTTAACTGCGCCAGAAACAAGAGCCCCGCATGCCACAGGGCCTGTATTTCCACTGGATAACCCTGCCTGGGGGTGGCTGCGGGAAAATTTGTGTCCATCCAGGTAAAATGGGCGGGGCTAAAGATCAGGCCTGAATCCGGATCCATGCGGATCCCGTTTTCAGTACCCTTTGCATAGGAGGCTGCAATGGAGAACAAGATTTGTCTTAATGTACGGTCTCCCGCGGGTTTATCAAGAAAATCAGGGGTTTGCGGGGCTGATGCAAGATCGCGGCAGGCGATCATAAGCCAGAGAGGGGCATCGGATGTGTCGCGGTTTAACGGCTTTTCTCCGCGAATCATATTGGGGAGTGTTCCGTTTTTTTCAAATCCGCCGAAAAGACGGATAACCGAAAGGGCCTCGTTATATGACCGGTCTTCGATAAGCGCCCGGCAGAAAATTATAGAATCCCTGCCCCAGTCCAGAAACCAGGGGTATCCCGCGATCACGGACTTGTATTGGCCCCGTCTGACCAGGTAATGCTTCATTGCCTTTTGCATGGCCTCTGTAACAGAGACCGGCCCGGGCTCTGTTACCCACGTCCTGCCGGCAGAAGGTATTTGTTTTTTAGGGCTTTTTCCTGTTTTCTCCGTTGTTGCTTCCAGGGTAAGGCACATGTTTCCCGTGATCTTTGCCCTGAAATATCCGGGGCTGAAAAGATCGGAGTCAGGGTCCAGGCCGCGCTCTGCTTCGGCCGGTCGATGCTCCATGTAAGTCCATTCGGGCTCATATACGAATTGCGCGCCTGCAAGCTCCATTTCCAGTGTATGCTCCGGGTCCGGCTGGAATGAAAACCCATGTTTTCGGGGATAAACAGCCTGCGGCCATGAGTATTCAGGACCCGCATATGCCTTGATGGTCTCGTGAAAGGACCTGTTTTCCATGTCCGGCCTTATTATAACATCAATTCCAAGCCCGTCTTCGAGCTGTTCGGGTTTCTCTCTGCCGTGACGCCGGTAAAGTATTCGCACCCGGTTTTCGTCTTCAATCATTTCGGCTTCCACCGACAGCATAATGTGCCGGCCCAGGCCCGTGGGGATCATATAGAGCCACGAAGCCCGGTTGTCATAATTAAACATGAATTTTTGCAGACAGTCCGTTCGCAGCGCCTGGGAATAATCCTGATACACCACCCAGACCCGGCATCTTGCAAGCATTATCCACCTGTCCACCGGCATATTTTCATCAGGGTTTGCCGCAAGCAGTGCGTCATACCTGGAGCGCATGCGCCTGGGATACGTGGCAGCCCGCATCATGGCTCCCCGGCCGTTTGTGCCCAGAAACATGAAATGCCTGGATATGAGCTCTTGCCTTGAGAGTTCCCGCTTTACAAACACCCTGTCGTGAGGGGCCAGATAAAGAAGGGATGCCGATTCGCGCAAAACCCCGTTTTTTTGGTATACCGCAGTTTTTAAGATTTTTTGCCTGTGAGTATCAGGTGCCGGCCCGGGGGGTATAATCAGAAAATAGCTGTTGTCTTCACATGGAATCCCATAACCCGTGTAAACTGTTTGTTCTTCGTCATCCAGGCGTGCCCGGAAATAAAAGGGCGAGCTGATAAGCAGAAAGTGGCCGGGCGGGATCATCACCTCGCGCTTTAAGTCCCGCGGCCACTGCCAGGAAATTACCCTTGATTCCTGGTTTTCCGGGTTCATTATCCTGCAGAAGCCCTCGGGATCACGCCGGAGTTGGACTGCTGCTGCGTCCGGATCAAAGTCCCCTGTATGAACCGTGCCGTGATAATGGACAAACACTTCTAAGGCCGAGGCCATAAGCCTTTGATGCATGCCTGATACCGTATCCGCGGGCAGGTTTTCCCCGGGTTTTTCAAGGAGCTCAAGGTCTGCGGGGTCCGTGCTAAGGCAAAGCGCCTGGCCGGGATCAAGGCTCTTTTCAAAGGTGCCGTCGGGCAGGATGTCTGCATTGACCTGTTCACCGGTAATCAGGTCGCAAAAACTCTCGGTTCTTAAAATTTCCGGGCGGACCTTCCATCTTGCGGTTGTTTGCTGAGCATGCTCCAGGTTGATTATCACCACGAGCGATTTTTTATCCTTTGGATCATGCCTGAGCACGGCAATAAAGTTTCCCGGCCCGGCCGTTACAAGACTTTGTTCCGAATCTGTCCGGGTAAATACCGGGTGCCTTTTTAACAGGGCTGCAAGCCGCCTTATATGTTTGACATGGTTTTCCTCTGCCCCCCAGTTAAGAGATGGAGCGTCATGCACGTTAATTTTTTCCGTGGCAAACCACTCCACCCCGTTTGCAAAAGCAAAGCCGCCGGCCCGGCAGAGAAGCGCGCACAGGGATGTACGCATTGTTGCGTATTGTTTTGACACAGATGCCAGGCGGTTATTATCATGAGTTTCAGCAAAATGGACCATGATTCCGTCTGATAAAGATATTTCATCTGCCAAAGGAAGATAGCCGTTTACCTGGTGGCTGTCATAGTTCTGAAACAGCTCCGAATATGCCCAGTTGAAGCCGGCCTTGTTTAGTATTTCTCTTGTAACCGAGATTTTTCCCCCCAGGCCTTCCAGGAAAAATATGGTGTCCGGAAATTCTTCGCGCACTCTTGCCACTATGTACTTCCATGCTTCAACCGGGATCATATAGCCCGCATCGCACCTGAAGCCGTCAACTCCCCTCCGGCACCACACAAGAAAAACTTCCGCCATGTATTGCCAGAGGTCCTTGTGGCTGTAATCCAGCCTGGCAAGATCCTCCCATGTAACACCCCAGGCTCCGGGCATCTGGATTTTACCGTCATCTGCGCGTCTTAGCCAGTGAGGATGGGTCTCATGAATGGCGGCCCCCCATCCTGTATGATTTATGGCGATATCCAGGATAATCCTTGCCCGCCTGGAATGGATTGCGTCCACAAGTTCCATGAACTGTTCCAGAGGCGTTTTGCCGGGATCAAATTCCGCCAGGGCCGGATCGATCGCGGTAAAGCTCTGGGCTGCATACGGGCTTCCAAACCGTCCCATCCTGCCGTAGGTTGTGGGAGCCGGATAAACAGGAAGCAGTTGAATATATCGGCATCCCAGCTCGCAGATGATAAAGTCGAGTTCCTTAATCAGATCGCGGAATTTGCCCGATGGAGGGATAACAGTAAAGCCGTGTTTGTCAAGCGTGGACAGGTCAACACCAGCGGGCGGCACACGGCGTTTTTCCTTATTGGGGCCGAACTGGCGTACAAATGCGTTATAGACAATATTGCCGGAAGCTGTTTCCGCAGGCTCGACATTGATTTCCGTGTTTACGCCCCGCGGCCAGACCGGCTGGCCGTTATCAGCCGGAAGAAAATATGTTTTTGCTTCAAAATGACCGTTTTCGCAAAGCGGCACGCGGAGTTCGAATTCTCCGGCCGCCGAGGGTGCCATCCGCAGATCTGTCCAGTCCTGGTGAAGGCGCGCCTCGTTTTGATCCACGCGGCGGATGGTCTCCTGTCTTGCAATGCGCACATTTCCTATGTTGGTTCTTAACCAGGCGGTTCCTTCTGCATTGTCTGAAACCTTCAGCCTGAATAAAAACACGTCTCCGCGAAATGCCAAATGTGTGGAGCCCGGAAGCGGTTGCTGGGTGAGTGCATCTGAAACTGTCATTTTATATCGCCTGAATAATTAAGAATTATGTTGAACCGCCTTCCGGGCCGAAGGGCTTTATCCATATGATAAGCTGCGGCAGAAGCGTAAGCGCTGCAATAAGCGCGATCAGCATGGCAAGGCCGGTGAAAAGGCCGAAAATAATGGTCGGAATAAAATTCGAGGTGGCCAGGATTGAAAACCCGATAATAATAACAATGGAGGTATAATACATCGCAAAGCCTATGGTTCCGTGGCAGCGCCGCATTGTGGGTACATAGCTGCGGTTGTTTTCAAATTCCCGCTTAAACCTGTGTATGTAGTGGATTGTATCATCAACCGCGATTCCTATGGCAATGGAGGCGATGGTGATTGTCATGATGTCAAGGGGAAGGCCTATCCAACCCATTGCCCCGAGCACCGCGCCTGCTGCCAGCAGGTTTGGAAATATGGCGATCAGCGAGATTTTAACGGATCTGAACAGTACCAGAAACATTGCCATCAGGGCCAGGAGCACCAGTCCAAGGGTGCGGATCTGGGAGTCAAAAAGGCTCTGGAGTACGTCATTGTACAAAACCATCATTCCGGTAAGTTTTATGTTGCTTTCGCTGAAATCCGCCTCTGTTACAAGGCCGTGCCTGATTTTATCGAGCAGCTCGGCACGCCGCAGTTCCGGATGGGAATCTATTATCCTGAGGCTTATCCGGGCCTGGTTGTGCTGGGGCGATGCAAACGGCTCTACCAGCATCTGCCTGTAGTCTTCGGGAAACTTGTTGAAAAGAAGGGAAAGCTCAAAGCTGTCCAGGGGCCTGTCGGTGATCCTTTCTGCCACCTTGTTAAGCGTGGCAAGGGAAAGTACCTTGCCGGTATGTTCAAGGCCGTCCACGTAATCATGTGCGGACTCAATTCTTGAGAGCCTGTGCCTGGTAAACCAGTATTTGGCGGGATCTTTTTCCTCTTCTTCGAATTCGGAAAATTCTGCGAATTCGTCTTTGCCTCCGCCTGAAACCTCTGCGGCCGGCTCGTTTTCGCCCGGATCGGTTTTGGCGCCGTTAAAGTCGATGATTATGTCAAGGGGGGTTGTCCCCCCGAGCTTGCGGTCGATTACCCTCAGACCCTGGTATATTTCCGTGGATGACTTAAAGTAGCTGATAAATGCGTTTTCCACCTCCAGGCGTGATAGCCCCGCGGCGCTTAATACAAGGGCAATTGCGCTTATAATCAGGATCGTCCGGCCATGCGAGGCGGTTGTCCGGGAAAGAAGGTTCGGTACGGCCAGTTTTGACAACCCGCCCGGCCGGGAAGGTGCTTTTTTAAGCAGCATGAGGGCTGCGGGAAAAAAGATAAACGTTACTATAAGCGAGACCATGATGCCTGCTGCCATCATCCAGCCGAAGGTCTGCACAGGCTTTATGTCTGCGAATACCAGGGAGCCGAATCCGGCAATGGTGGTTAATACCGCGTAAAAACAGGGTATGCGCATATCTGCAACGGTCTGTTTGACAAGCTCTTCATGGGGCCTGTCCGGATCCCTTGCTATGAGCTCCCTGTATCGCACCACCAGGTGAATTGATATGGCCATGGTGATTATAAGCTGCAGGGAAACGAAATTGGAAGATACCACGGTGACCCGCCATCCGAACAGGCCCATGAGCCCGGCCATGGCCGTGGCTGCAAACGCGCAGCTGAGCAGGGGCAGCACTACCCAGTGCATCCGCCTGAAAATAAACCACAGCACCAGGGTTAAAACCAGGATTACCCCTATTCCGTATATTTTAAGATCATTTTTTATAAACCGCATCAGATCGTTTGCAATCATGCTGATTCCGCCGAGAAACAGCTCCGCGTCCGTACCGTGTTTTTTCATGACCGAACGGATATCGCCGATTATCTTAGAGCGTTTTTCCTCCATCCTGTTCCAGAGCTTTTCAAGCTGTGCTGAAACCTCATCGCGCTCTTTTTTTTCCTCCCCGGTCAATCCCTGCCGGGCCTCCTTCTGGCGAAGCTTCTGCCGCCTGTTCCATAATTTTTCATATCCGGGAGTGCTTTCCAGGTTGATTTGCAGTGCGGTTGTTGAAAGATCGGGACTTACCAGTAGGTTTTTGTAGATAGGGCTGGTGGAAAGCTCTTTTGCGGCAAGCGCCGGGTCTACATCATTAGAGGAGAGGGTGCGTATGTTTTTGACCAGATCTGAAATGGGCATGGGCGGGCTTTCAAGCAGAGGCACGTCAAGCAGTGTCACCACCGAGCCCACCCCGTCTATGGCCTCGATTTCGTCTTTTAGTTCGGCTATATCTTCGAGCACATGCTCTGAGAGCAGGTCCCGGGATTTTGGTGTATAGGCAATCATCAGGAAATCCTCGAAACCGAACCTGTCGATTATTTCCTGGTAATAAAGGTAATCCTCGTTATCCTGCTGTATTAGTGTGTCCGGGGAGGCCTCGATCTGAAAGTCCTTGATAAATATCGCAAGTATTGCCAGTAGCGCGAAGAAGCAGACCAGAACGCACAACGGCCTGCGCAGAAGTATACGATCATAGAGCCGGTCTGTGGGGGAATTTCTTTTTTCCATTTATCCCGGGTCTCCTGCTGCAAAGGGTATCGGAATTACTCGGTGCTCTTAAGCTCTTCTAAGAGTTGTTCGACTGTTCCGTCTGAAAGGACCTCGTCAAACTGGGAGCGGTAGCTTCTTATAATGCTTACACCGCCCACTTCCACGTCATATACCTTCCAGTCGTCTCCCGAACGGTAGAATTTGTAGATCATCTCTATCTTTTCACCTCCCGCCCTGACTGTGACCGGAACACGCGCCTTGCCGTTGCTTTCCGCAGGCGTGCCATAGGTGAAATCCGCATTCTGGTCCGCGGAATACATGGAAATCTTGTCAAAGTATGAGTCCTTGAGACGTTTTATGAAGCGTTGTGAAAAAATTTCTTTTTGGTCCCGGCTAAGTTTTGGCCAGTGCTCGGGGCCCAGGGCCAGTTTGGCCATAAGCTGGTAATTGAATACCGGATCAACGATGCTTTCGATTTTACTTCTTTTTTCACTGTCAGTCAGATCCTCCTGCTCAAGAACTTTAATTACGCTGCTGATTTTATCTTCAAGAAGGATCTTTGCACTGTTGGTATCCTTTGCCGCATATGAGGCAGCCGCGGATAATACGATTGCCGGCAGTAATATGGCCAAAATTTTCTTCATGGCTTATTCCTTTATTTTTTTTTGGCGGTTGCTTTCATATGCGTTTCTCAAGAATATATACCAGTCAACCGCATCTTTTTTCAAACTTTCGTATTCCCCGAGATGAAGCGAGGTATAATTTAGGCTGTTGTAAGCTTTAATAGCAATGGCTGTCTCCGCGGGCTCCACGTAATAAGTCGGCTCCATGAAACCGTCCGGGATCAGGGCCAGAGAATCGCGGAGATTCGAGGGCCCGAGCACCGGCAATACGATATGAAACCCCGGTCCCAGTCCGTATACTCCCAGAGTCTGTCCGAAATCTTCGGGATACGCCTCAAGGTCAAACCACCTGTCTGCCGGGTCCGCAAGGCCGGCCAGTCCCACCGTGCTGTTTACCAGAAACCGAGAGGTTTCCACGCCGGCTCTTTTGAATTTCAACTGGAGCACGTTGTTTACGAATCTTACCGGAAAGCCGAGATTTTTAAAAAACCTGTTTACGGATTTGCGCACAAACCTTGGGGTTACCGCGGAATATCCTGAAGCAGCCGGTTTTAAAACCCAGAAATAGATCCTGTCATTTACCTTTGTCATAAAGCGGTTATAGCCGGAGAGCGGATCCCGAATTTTTCCGTCGGTTTCCGTCCCGAATTCATCGAACTTTTCAAACTCGTTGAATTCGTCGAGTTCGTCAAATTCTTCAGATTCCTCAAACTCGTTGGGTTCCCCGGATTCGACAAATTCAGGCCCGGAACCGGATTTATCCGCGATATGCAGTGCATTGGACCCGTCTGGTGTTGTGGAGCAAGAGGCAAGCACAAGCAATAACATCCCAAGCAGCCCGAGGGCGCGGAGTCTGTAAGGACCTGCTGCTTTTTTGCCAATTTCGCTCAAAACTGCCTCAAATCTCATAAGCCGGCTTTATTTTTTTACCGTGCACGTTGTCCCGTGCGGCCATCCCAGTCGTGGAGGCTGCGCACATCTTCGGCAATGTCCTGCATATCTTTTATCGCGCGGTTCAAATCAAACATCGTCAGTTGCCTGTCGGTCATCACCGGCATACCGTTTATAATGACGGTGGTTACGTCATTGCCGCATGCCGAGTAAACCAGATGGGAAAAGACATTGTACATTGGGATCAAATGGGGTTTGTTGGTATCAATGACAATGATGTCGGCCTTTTTGCCCTGCTCAAGCGAGCCGATCTGATCATCTATCCCCAGGGTCCTTGCTGCGTCTATAGTGGCCATGCGCAGCACTTTTACGGCATCCATTACCGTGGGATCAAGTGTTGCCGCCTTGTGAATCTTGGCCGCGGCATCCATTTCCATGAACATGTCAAGGTTGTTGTTGCTGGTCGGCCCGTCTGTTCCCAGCCCCACGCAGATGCCTGCTTCGAGCATCTCAGGCACGGGTGCTATGCCCGAGGCAAGCTTCATGTTGCTTTCAGGATTATGGGAGACTTTAACATCATGGTCGGCAACCAGCCTGATGTCGTTTTTGTCCAGGGCCACGCAGTGGCATGCCACCAGCCTGGGAGAAAGGACACCGATATTGGCCATGTGGGCAACCGGGCTAAGCCCGTAGCGCTCCTTCGTGGTTTCAACTTCTTTCCATGTTTCGGCAACATGAACAATCATCGGGATATTGTGCCGCTCCGAGAGATCCGCAGCCCGCTTGAGCAGATCCGGTGCGCAAAGATAGGGAGAATGAGGCTCGATCGCGATGTTTACCAGGGGATGTTCTCTCCACTTTTCAATAAGATACTCCGTGTATTCAAACCCCTTTTCTATTGGGCCGTAGTTGGGGGAATCAAAATCATAGAGAACCTCGCCCACCACCGCTCGCATGCCGGCTTTGTCCGCGGCTTCTGCAACAGCGTCCTCGAAAAGATACATGTCCGAAAAACAGGTTGTGCCCGAAAGCGTCATTTCCGCACAGGCCAGAAGAGCCCCTGTATAAACCCTGTCCCTGGTGAGTTTGGCTTCTGCGGGAAAAATGTAATCATTAAGCCAGGTCATAAGCTCCATGTCGTCTGCAAGGCCCCTGAAGCAGGTCATGGATGCGTGTGTATGAGTATTGACAAGTCCCGGCATTATTATTCCGCCGTTTGCGTCTATAACCCGGGCTGCATTTTTCGGATTAACTTTTCCGGCAGATCCGACCGATTCTATGGTATCGTCTGCGACCGCAACAGCTCCGTTTTCTATCACGCGGTCATCTTCATCCATTGTCACAACGGTCCCGTTTACAATAAGCAGGTCGTGAGATTCGCTCATTTACAATTCCTTTGCGGCATCTGTGATGATTTTTCCCAGCAGCGGCGCCGCTTTTTCCGCAACCTCGATTATCTGATCCACCGTGGCCGGGGCGGGATGCTCCGGATCGTTTATGTTTGTTATGGTGGACAGCCCCAGTATGCGCATGCCAGCATGTACCGCGGCAATTACTTCCTGGACTGTAGAGAGGCCCACAGCGTCGGCCCCTATCTGTCTTATAAACCGTGTTTCTGCAGGGGTTTCCAGCGACGGCCCCTTAAGCCCGGCATAAAATCCTCTTTTTATAGATACATTGTTTTTTCTGGCCGCTTTTTCCGCAAGGCTTATTAGCCCCGGATCGTATACGGCCGACATGTCGGGAAAACGAACCCCCCAGTCGTCATTGTTGGGTCCCACCAGGGGGTTTTCTCCCGTAAGGTTTATATGATCGGTTATGGCCATGATATCGCCTGCGCAAAATTCCGGGTTAAGACCGCCGGCGGCATTCGTCACTATAAGAGTGTGCACGCCCAGGGCCTGCATTACCCGGACGGGAAAGGCGACCATGCCTGGAGAATATCCTTCGTAGAGATGGAATCTGCCCTGCATGACAAGAGCCGGCCTTCCCCGCAGGCTTCCGCAAACCAGCCTGCCTGCGTGGCTTTTTACCGTGGATACCGGGAAATCGGGGATGTCTGAATATGGGGTTTCAAATTCAACCTTGATCAGGTCCGCCGTCCCGCCGAGCCCGGTTCCGGTCATAATGCCGATTTCAGGCTTTTGCGCAAGGTTTTTTTTCAGATATTCGGCCGTCTTTTCGACCCTGTCCAGGTAATTTCGGGTTTCTGCATCCGTCATCATCTGTCTCCTGGAAATATTGCTTAAAATATATTGATATATTCTAACCCCTTTTCAGTCAAGAAATCTTATGTTTCAGCCGCCCCCCTGGGACCGCATTGTCCTGCATCCCGGTAATCGGATTGCGGATTTCTCGGCTTTTGCATTTTTTCCGGTTTTTCCGGTGATCCGATAATACCGGAAAGTCCCTGCAAAGCATCAACCCGGCTCCCGCAAGCACTCACACAGCGGCCCTGCAGGGCGGTTTGTTCACTGCTGACCGTCTTCGGGATTCGGCCGGGCCGAATCTTATCCGAAGCCGCTCAATGCAGTGCACAAACCACCCCGCAGGGCCGCCTGACCAAAACCCTGCAAGCTTGAAGATTCATTTTCAGGCTCTTTGTAATACTTTGGCATTAAAAATCAAGCCTCCGTATTTTCGTTATGGGGTAAATTTCGATACCGGAGGCGATGGCCATGCGGACAAGGCGGGGCGGTCTTTGAGGGAGCATTGCATGAGGGCCGGTTAAGCAGATGCCGGCGTGCGAAGCTATAGCGACCAGCGCTTGTCTGAGCGCACGTGAGTGCGCGAGTTCGCCGGACGCGGCGAAGCACGCCGTGCAGATGCCAGGCCCGAATGCAGCGAACGAAAAGACTGCCCCGCCTTGGACAGCATCCCAATAACCGGATTGCGGATTTTTCGGCTTTTGCATTTTTTCCGGGTTCCCGAAGAGCACCTGCAAAAAATCATAAGTCTGATAAATATCTGCCGAAAATCTCGGGGGGCCTGTCAGGAGTTGTTGACAGAACCCGCGGAATATGAAAGAAGAGTTTCTTGGTATTGGACACCCGGAAAAAATGATGCTATATGACCGCACAGAGGTGCAGAAGCGAAACCCAATTCATAATACGTAGCGGAGCAGGCAATGTTTGACGCAATATTGATGATGGGCGGGCTCGGCCTGATTATCGGGGCGGCCCTGGCCCTGGCTTCCAGAATTTTTTATGTTTACGTTGACCCCAAGGTTCTTGAAATAGACGATCTTTTGCCCGGTGCAAACTGCGGCGGATGCGGATATCCAGGGTGCTCCGCGAACGCGGAGGCCATAGTAGCCGGCCAGTCCCCGCCGGATTCCTGCGTTGCAGGAGGGGCCGAACTGGCCGAAGCAATTGCCGCGGTAATGGGCATGTCAATTGAGGCAAAGGAGCCGGATATAGCTCTTCCAGGCTGTACCTACGGCACGGGGGAGGCGGAAATCAAATACGACTACCAGGGATTAAGCGACTGTCAGGCCGCGGCCCTGCTATATGGAGGCATGAAGGTCTGTCACATAGGATGTCTCGGCCTTGGTTCCTGCATGCGGGCGTGTCCGTTTTCCGCCATATCCATGGGGGAAAACGGTCTGCCGGTTGTGGACGAACAGCGGTGCACCGGATGCGGGACATGCGAAAGGGTCTGTCCCAAGCATATAATCAAGCTATCGTCGGTGACCAGGAGGATTTTGAAAGAATACACCATGGACGACTGCACCACCCCGTGCCAGAGGCAATGCCCGGCCGGGATTAATATAAGCGGATATATAGAACAGATATCTGCAGGCAATTATTCAAAGGCTGTTCAGATAATAAAGGAGCGCAATCCATTTCCGGCAGTAATCGGCCGCATATGCCCCAGGCCCTGTGAAACCGTCTGCCGGCGCAACCTGGTGGACGAGCCGGTGGCTATAAATTTTTTAAAACGATATGCCGCTGATTACGAGATGAAAAACAATCAGAGGTCCCGGCCTTATACCGCGCCTGCCACGGGGCGTAAAACAGCGATTGTCGGGGGCGGGGTCGAGGGCCTTTCTGCGGCGTTTTTCTCCGCCAGGCTTGGCCACAGCCCCACGGTCTACGAGGCCACTGATAAAGCCGGCGGACTGCTGAGAAAGGCTATCGCTGAGTACAGGCTGCCGAGGGATATCCTGGAATGGGATATTGCCGGCGTTGAGGACATGGGTGTCAAAATCAGGACCAACATGACCATGGGAGAGGATTTTTCACTGGCATCCCTTCTGGCCGACGGCAATGAGGCGGTTCTGCTGGCCTCCGGAGGTTGGGACAGCCGCCTGGGCAGAAGTCCGAAGCCAAGGCCCGAGGAGCCGGTGCCCGGCGTATTTCTTCTCATAGACTTGTTAAGATCAGGGCTGGATAACCGTTTCAAGTTTCCGATTCCCGGCGATGTGGTTATAGCGGGCGCGGGAGGGAGCGCCGAGCAAAGCGTAAGAATCTGCAGACATATGGGCGCGGAAAACATATCGGTTTTGTTCCGCAGTGCGCCTGACAAGGCGGTTTTGACCGATGAGCAGATTTCGGCCATGGAAAACATGGGTGCAACGCTTGTATTTAGTGCTGCAATAAGCCGCCTTGAAGGCGAGGAAGACCGGCTGGAGAAAGTTGAGTACGAAGATCTTGAAAACGGGGGCACCCGGCAAATCGCAGCAGACAGTCTTTTCATTGACGCGGGCAGGATTCCGGAGATTATATTCAGGCGTATTACCCGGGAACAGGAAGAAAGCGGCGGCGGCCTGGAGGCCGAACAGGAAGGACAGGACAATGCCCCGGTACGCTGGGAAGGGATACAGCCGTATAAGAACCCCGCATACAGCGAGGAAAGAGGGCTTCTTGCCCGGGGCGATCCTGTGACCGACTATAGTGCCGCCATACGGGCCATTGCAGGTGGAAGACGTTCCGCAGCCTCCATTCACAAGATTATGTATGACCTTGACCTTGATCTGCCCGAAAATGTGATTTCGGAAGATTCGGTGATTCAGACGGTCGCCTCGGTGCAGGGAGTTGAGACCTCGGGCAGAAATATCATGTCCGCCTGTGAGCCTGAAGACGTGCCGCACAAATGCCCCGAGGTGGAGCTGGGGTTTTCCGGGCAGCAGGCAAAGGCAGAGGCCGATCGATGCCTGCGCTGCGGCGTGATTTGCTATGCCGCAGGATCGGCTTCCTGTGAGGTTGACGAGCCGCAGAGCAAAGCCGGGGCTTTATAATAAAGGTATAATTCTGATTTTTTGTCTCCGCCCGTGCCGATACTCGAATCCTGCTGTAACGGCACGGGCGTTTTTTTGTGGCTTTTCAATGATCCTGTCCCGTCCTTTGCGCATGATGCATTGGAGGCGCGGGAAGAATCCGGGGTTGCATAAGCCGGAATGAATCATTATTGTATTTAAAATATGAAAAAGCAACATTTAATGAAAGGAGTTTTTACCATGACACAGGCACAAAAGGGAGATACAGTAAAAATCCATTACAAGGGCAAGCTTGATGACGGCTCGGTATTTGACAGCTCAGATGGTCGCGATCCTCTTGAGTTTAAGATAGGAGACGGCAATATAATTCCCGGCGTGGAAGAGGCGGTCCTCGGCATGGAGCCCGAGCAGACAAAAGAGGCCACGATCCCTCCCGAGAAAGCCTACGGCGAGTACAGGGATGAAATGGTCATCGAGGTGGAAAGAACCCAGTTCCCGGAGCATATCAACCCCGAACTTGGCCAGCAGCTTGAGTTAAAGCAGAGCGAAGGCCAGAATATAGTTGTGACGGTTACCAACGTGGCAGAGGAAAAGGTCACTCTGGACGCCAATCATCCTCTTGCCGGAAAGGATCTTACATTCGAGATCACTCTCCAGGAGATACTCTAGCCCTGTTTTGCACCGGAAAGTTCCATGCACAATTTTCCGGGTATAGGCCTGGGTTCACCAAGAACGTATCATGATGATCGGAGGCAACACGCCTGCGCGTTTTGCCTCCGATTCGGGTGACGCAAAACTCCCCTGCCAGAGATGACCGCGCCAGTCTTCCCTGCACCACTCTCCCATCAGATCAATATATGCGGCTATTTCCCTTGACATATGACAGCGGAGTTTTTATTTATCAATTAATCAACTTATTAAACTCTATATAATACGAGGAAAAACTATGAGCACATTTACTGCTGTTATACATAGAGAGGACGAATTTTATGTCGCTCAATGCCCGGAAGTAGGAACGGCAAGCCAGGGAAAGACAATTGAAGAGGCTGTAGCAAATCTTCAGGAAGCCACCGAACTGTACTTGGAAGAATTTCCAATAAAACAAACCAACCGGCCTATTCTGACGACTTTTGAGGTGGCAGCTTATGCCTGAATTGCCAAGGATTTCAGGCGATGAAGCCATCAAGACATTTAAAAAACTCGGTTTTTATGAAGCTCGTCAAAAAGGAAGTCATGTCGTGATGCGCCGGGAGGACAGAGGATGCGTGATCCCTCGGCATAAAAATCTTGCCATTGGAACCCTGAAAAATGCAATCCGGCAGGCCGGAATTACCGATGACGAGTTTGTAGCTGCCTGTAAGGGAAAGTAGCAAACCAACAGAATCGGCGATTAAAAAGCCCCCCTACCAATTTTTCCTTTGACAATACTTATCATAGATGTCCCCCGAATTACCCGAATTTCAGTCCTCCGAATTCCCCCGAATTCCAAATTTATTTGATAAACCAAATAAAATAGCAAAATAATTTTGAAAGACTCATCAAGCAATGCATAGCAATGCAAGGAATAACAGATTTAGTTTTTTTATATGTATAACCTAAAATTACGCCCAAAAGAA
>JAIPDS010000038.1 GCA_021737565.1 Desulfobacteraceae bacterium
ATTTGCCTCCCGGATCACGTGCAGGTCGTTTTCAGTCAGCACGGCAACGGCGTTTGCAAAAGCGGTTACGTCATTTAGAAGGCAGACGGATTGAACTCCGAGGGTTTGTGCAAGTGCGGCTTCTTCCATAACCCAGGGCAGATTGGTGATTTTTGCCCGCCCGCCCACAACCGGGGCGGCCACGCCAAAGGCCGCCCGGTCAATATGGATGTCCCGGGTTGACAGAAATTTTTCTATGATGGCTTCAAGGCAGGAATAATCCCTGCTCGGAAATTTTTCCTTTGCCAGTGGCCGGCGAAGACCGCTTTGGGATGAATATAAGGCCAGCTCCGTCTTGGTCCCGCCGATATCACCCGCCAGAACAGTTATGTCTTTTTCATTGCCATATATCATAAATTCTCCGGCTGCCCCTTTTATGCCGCATCCGGCGCATAAGACCTGTATTGTTTGCAACTGGCTAACACTATAATCACAAACCGGATCAATTACAAAAACAGGCAGCCGGTCTGCGAATATTGACTCAAATATTGATGGCACCGTAAAAAGTCCAATATCTGCGTTACGCGCAATTTCTCAGAATTTCACGTACGGCTAAGTACGCTGCATTCTTCGAAATTGCGCAAGCCTTGATCTTGAACTTTTTGCGGCGCCATCTAAAATTAGACTTTTTACAAGTGCATCAATATTCATTAACAAAAAAACAGGAAACAGTACTTGACATGGTGGATCATAAGTGCAACACTTAAAAAAAATATCATAATAAGAGGTTTTTCATGCCTTCAAAGAACCCCAGAATCAACGTTGTATTGGAAAAGCCCTTGTACAACGCCCTGCATGAACTTGCCGAAGAACAGGGATTGTCTTTGTCCATGCTGATGCGTGATCTGGCCAGGGAGGCCCTGGAGTTGCGCGAAGACCGGGCCCTGGCCGATTTTGCGGCCCGGCGCGATGAGGATTTTGACCGCGGCAAGGCACTGACACATGAAGAGGTGTGGCAATAGCGTGTCATTTTCCCTTCTCTATCATCCTGATGTGAAGAAGCGCGATATTCCGAAGCTGAATAATGACATCCGGAAACGGGTGAAACGGGCGATAGAAACCCGCCTCCTGGCAGCTCCCCAGGAGTACGGAGAACCCTTGCGCAAAACGCTGAAAAACTACCGGAAACTCAGAGTCGGCGATTATCGCATCGTGTTTAGAGTGGAGGGCAATGAAATTTTTGTCCTGGGCATCTGTCACCGAAGGAAGCCTGCCTTTTGATGGAAAAAAGGCGGGATTGAAGGGGACAACACTTTCCCATGGTCCTAAAAACCGCTTATGCGGCTTATCAGTATTAAAGCATGACGCAGCCCGGCCCCGAGATCCCTGGCGGCTTTTTCTGTATCCGCCCGGGCTTCAAAGGGGTTGACACCCACCGTGGCCTCCGGGCCGAAAAGCATTCATTTGTATCCACGCATCCCAGACAGGTACGGCAGGGCTCAATATAGGTTTTAAATTCACTGAGCTTAATAAGCTCTGTTTCCGCACCGGCAGCTCCCAGCACGGAAGGTAGTTATTTGAAGCAATTTTTTGCCGTTGTTTTGAATGATTCTTAAAGTTTAAGCATACAGCCCCGTTACTGTCAAATACAGGCAAAAAGGCTCTTTGGCTTTGGCAGGGGAATTACAGTCTTTTACCGATAATTAAAGGATCAATGGAGGATAATATGGCACAATTCGACGCCATTATCATCGGCACGGGCCAGGCCGGCCCCGCCCTGGCAGTCCGGCTGACACAAGCGGGATACCGGGTTGCCATTATTGAGCGGCACCTTTTCTAAGGCACCTGCGTTAATACTGGCTGCATTCCCACCAAGACCATGATTGCAAGCGCCAGGGCTGCGCACCTTGCAAGACATGGGGCTGATTACGGGGTGGATATCAGCGGATCGGTGCAGGTGGACATGAAAAAGGTCAAGGCCAGCACAGGAGCCCGTGCACTTGTGCCTGCCATACCCGGTCTTAAAGATGTCGATTACATCAGATTACCGATATCATGTATGCCGGCGCGCCCTACACTATGATTCAAAGGGTGGTGCACATTCACCCCACGGTATCCGAACTGATCCCAACGGTGCTAAGCCAGCTCGAAGCCATGGAATAAAAAAGGTGTTCAGATGCGCACTATTGCAGAAAAAATATCCCTGTAAAAAACCATAGTTTAAGGTGCAAATCAACGGAAATGGAATCTTTTAACAAAACCCTGGGCAGGCATAATCTAAAACTTACAAGGGGTCATACAAGCATTCTGCAGATCAATGCCGGCCTGCTGTGCAACCAGAAATGCCGCCATTGCCACCTGGAGGCAGGGCCTGATCGAAAGGAAAACATGGACGGCAAAACCGCCCGGCAAGTAGCTGCCTACGCTGAAAGAGGCGGTTTTGACACCATAGATATCACCGGCGGTGCACCGGAATTAAATCCCCATCTTGAGTATCTTGTTGACTCCCTTTCTCAAACAGCCTCGCAAATAATGCTTAGATCCAATCTTTCAGCCCTGGGCAGGGACGATAAAAAGCATTTGATCAAAAAAATGGCTTCCCGCCGCGTCACAATAGTCGCCTCTTTTCCGTCGCTCGATGAGCCGCAGACCAACGCACAGCGCGGCGACGGGGTGTTTAAGACAAGCATAGAGGTGCTGCAAAAATTAAATCATAAGGGTTACGGTCAAAAAGATACGGGTCTGGAACTCAATCTTGTGGTAAATCCCACCGGGGCTTTTCTGCCCCCGGCACAGGAGCAGTCCGCAAAACGATTCCGGGAAATCCTGCAAAGACGATGGGGGATTGCTTTTAACCGGCTGCACAGTTTTGCCAATGTCCCGATGGGCAGATTCAGAAAGTGGCTGGCGGCTTCCGGCAACTTGGAGGCATATATGGAAAAACTGGCCAATGCTTTTAATCCCTGTGCGCTCGAGGGGGTCATGTGCCGCAGCCTTTTATCCGTCTCATGGGACGGATATTTGTATGATTGTGATTTTAACCTGGCCAGGAGGATTGCCATGGGCGGGGGGAAAAAAGTTCATGTATCCGAGATGCCGCGCAGGCCGGAGACCGACGCACCGATTGCAACAGCCGATTATTGCTATACATGCACGGCAGGGGCGGGGTTTACATGAGGCGGCGCCATCCAAGCCTGAGGTCAGGTTTCATATTAAGACTTGCTTTGAATTCTGTAAAATTTATTAAGCAAACAGGGGCTTACGCCTGCATAATATAAAAACGAAAGCAGGTTGTTGCGGATCACGGCGTAAACAATGCCCTCTTTTTCCCAGCGCCTGGCAGATGTTTGAACGGATTTGCCGACCAGCTCGATTTTAAGCCCTTTTCGTTTCAAGCGCTGCATGATCTCGATATCTTCCATCAGGGGGATCTCGGCATAGCCGCCCATATACCGGAAAATTCTTTTTTTGATGAACACGGCCTGATCCCCGTAGGGAATACGGGTGAGGCGGCACCGGAGATTGGCAAGGGCTTCGATTACGCGGAAAATTCTTTTTTCACTTTCTATGCCGAGTAAAAAAGCGCCTCCTGCAATTGAAGGCCTGCGGCAGGCTTCTATAATATCCCGGATCGCCCCTTCAGGAAGCCGGGTATCAGCGTGAACAAACAGCAGGATGTGCCCCCTGGCGGCCTTTGCACCGGCATTCATCTGGGATGCGCGCCCGCACGGCGCAGTAAGAGTTTGTATCTGGTCTGAATTCACATGTTTTATGGTCGAACCCGAGGAATCTCCGTCAACAATTATGATCTCCCTGCTGTATCCGCTGCACGCGGCCAGCAGGTGCATACAGGTCTGCTCAATAATTGCGGCCTCGTTTAAAACCGGTACGATCACTGAAACCAAAGGTGCAAAATCTATGTTCACAGGCACTGTTTCCCTCAATTTAGCGGTTTGAATCAGGCCGGTTCAAATCATCCCCATTTGCAAAAGCACCGCCCTTGTGTTTTGAAGCACAGGCGAAAGGACCGCTTCATCCGACATATCCGCGGCAAAGGCCTGCAGATCTTGCCGGGTATCTATATCCCTGAGGGCTGATAATGCGGAAACTTCCCTGCCTTTTTCCCTGAACCGCTGAAGCGTTTTTTCCAGTACAGCCGGTGAGCCCCAGTCAATGCCGGTGAAGGCTTCACTGAAAATAAATCGGGATCTGAAGCCGATCAGGTAGTATCCCCCGTCCATGGCAGGACCTATCACCGCCGGATGTTCTGCCAGTGCCGAAAAAGCGCTGTTGATTATTTGTTCATTAAGATCGGGTATGTCCGAGCCGATTAAAACGACACTGCGGAATCCTTCGGCTGCAGTGCAGCAGAGTGCATTATGCATGCGCTCGCCAAGATCTGCTCCCTGCTGGACAAAAAGCGGCGCATTTTCCCCGAGCCATTCACGCATCAGCCTTAAATGTTTGGCAGGATGATAAAAAATGCGCAGATTTATATTCATACGGTTTATCGCGGCAAGAATGTCTGCTGCAAAAGCCCTGTAGAGCCGGACACTGGGGTATACGCCCAGATCTTCAGCCAGCCGGGTCTTAACAGCCCCCGGGACCGGGGCCTTGACAAAAAGTATGAGGCATTTGGATTGATCAAGTGTTTTCATCATTATTTTGAAATAGATAATCATCCGCAAATGTTTGTCAAAAGACAGACAGGGAGCGTTAAACCCCGTGAACACATTTTTTATCGGCAATGAAATGTTTGTCAGGCTCGGATTTTTCCTTGGGATCTTTTTCTTTATGGCAGCATGGGAAATGGCTGCCCCCAGACGTGTCCTTCAGCAGAAAAAATTTATTCGATGGGCCAACAATCTCGTGCTTACCTTTTTTAACACGTTTCTGCTCAGACTTGTATTTCCTGCTGCTGCCGTTGGAACAGCCCTGCTTACGGGTGAAAAAGGATGGGGCCTTTTGAATGCAATCCCCCTTCCGCAATGGATGGCCGGGCTTGCCTCGATTATCATCCTTGATCTGGCAATTTATGTCCAGCATGTGGTTTTCCACAAGGTTGCCTTGTTCTGGCGTCTGCACCGGATGCATCATATCGATCTTGATATTGACGTCACCACCGGGGCAAGGTTTCATCCGGTTGAAATCATTATTTCAATGGCGCTTAAAATGGGGGTTGTTGCCGCTTTGGGCGCCCCTGCATGGTCGGTTGTGGCTTTTGAGGTTCTTTTAAACGCAACCTCGATGTTTAACCACAGCAACATATCCATGAATCTGCGGGCCGACCGATGGATAAGGCGCTTTATCGTGACCCCGGACATGCACCGGGTCCATCACTCGGTGCTTATCCGGGAAACAGACAGCAACTACGGATTCAATCTTTCATGGTGGGACCGGCTGTTTGCGACCTATCGCGATCAGCCGGCCGCCGGGCATACTGCCATGAAACTCGGGCTTGCCAACTACCGGGATCCGAAATGGCTGAAGCTCGGATGGATGCTGCTTGTTCCCGCTTCCCGCTACAAACGCTGACATATTTCCGGATATTTTTGGTTGTCATGCAGTATGTTTTTTTGTTATCAGAGAATACCTGAAAAATACGAATACCGGTTTTTCAGGACTGTCAAACACGGAGGAAAATGATTTATGGGCTATTGTGCGCGTTGCAACAGGATGCACACCGTTGGATTTGTTTCAACGCGTTTCGGAGGCACGGACGGCGTGACCCTGGAAACCGGAAAATGGACCGATGTTTTTGAAAAGTACAATTTTAAATGCTGTTATTTTGCAGGAGAAATAGATCAGCCCGGCCGGTGTTCCTACCTTGCCCCCGAGGCTTATTTTCGCAATCCCGAAATAAGGCGGATCCACGAAAGCATCTATGGCGTCACCACCAGGGGCAGGCAGACAACCCGAAGGGTCCAGGACCTTAAGAGCATTTTAAAGGATCATCTTTATACATTTATAGAGCGTTTCGGGGTGGATCTGCTGGTGGTTGAAAATGCGCTTGCCATCCCTTTAAACATTCCACTTGGCCTGGCCATAACCGAACTGCTTTGCGAAAGCGATATGCCGGCCATAGCCCATCACCATGATTTTTACTGGGAGCGCCAGCGGTTTTTAACAAATGCGGTCTCGGATTATCTAAAGATGGCGTTTCCGCCATGCCTGCCCAACATGGAACATGTGGTCATAAGCACAACAGCCCGGGACCAGCTAAGTCTGCGCACGGGGATTTCTTCGATCCTGATACCGAATGTTATGGATTTTGAAAATCCGCCGGCCGGGCAGGATGAATATGCCCCAGACGTAAGAACTTGCCTTGGTATAGGCGATAATGAGCTTCTTGTTTTGCAGCCCACAAGGGTTGTAAAACGCAAGGGCATTGAGCACGCAATCGAGCTGGTGCGGCGTCTTGAGATGCCTGCCAGGCTTGTGATATCCCATGCTTCCGGAGACGAGGGCTACCAGTACCAACAGCGGGTCAGGGAGTACTCAGAACTGATGGGGGTGGACACCATGTTTGTCTCGGATATCATAAACCATCGAAGGGGTATCACCGAAGACGGCCGCAAAGTCTATACCCTGCATGATGTCTATCCTCATGCAGACCTTGTAACTTACCCCTCAAGCTTCGAAGGCTTTGGCAATGCCTTTCTTGAGGCGGTTTATTACAAAAAGCCCGTAGTGGTTAACACCTATTCCAACTATACCTTGGATATAAAGCCAAAGGGCTTTGACGTGGTGGAGTTAAACGGCTATGTAACATCCGAGGCGGTGGACCGGACCCGCAGGGTTTTAACCGATCCCGATTATTGCCGGCAAATGGTTGATTATAACTACGAGATTGCCTCCATGCATTTTTCATATTCCGTGCTGGAGCAGCAACTGCGGCCCCTGGTGCGCAAGGCCACTGGATGCCCCATGATAGCGGATTCCCTGGAGAAAAATATCGCATGAGCAGGATTGTTGCCATATACGGCAGCCCCAGAAGGAAAGGAAATACGGCGAGGCTGCTCGCCGAAGCAGTGGCCGGGGCACGCCAAAACGGGGCGCAGGTTGAAGAGGTAGTCCTGAGAGACCTTAAGATTTCGCCCTGCCTGGAGATCTACGCGTGCAGGCAGGACGGTGAGTGTGCGATAAAAGACGATTTTCAGGCTGTGCGCGAGGCGGTCCTCTCAGCCCGGGGGCTGATGCTTGCAACCCCGATTTTTTTCTATACCGTAAGCTCGCATGTAAAAATGTTCATTGACCGGTGCCAGTCGCTGTGGGTCAAAAAATACTGGATCGAGGGGGCCGCATTCGGCCTTCGTGAACCAGCGCGCAGAGGGCTTCTTATATCGGCGGGCGCCACAAAGGGAAAGAGGCTTTTTGAGGGAACCCTTCTTTCCATGAAGTATTTTTTTGACGTTTTTGACGCACAGCTCTGGGATTCGCTGCTTTACCGGGGTCTTGATTTTGAAGGCGATGTTCTTGAATTCCCCGAATACCTGTCCGAGGCCAGGGAGGCCGGCCGGCGCCTGGCAGGCGAGTGCAGCCGCTTGGAATGAATTGACATTGCAGGTTTGCGGCTTTATATAAAATAGAGAGTGTCTTTTGTTTTTAGCGCGGTTGCGGCTTGTTTAACGCAATAAATTCAAGGAGGTCTGATGAAAATCCCCAAGGGGCGTTCGGTTGAAAAAATAGTCGAGGAACAGATTCAGCAGTGGCAGAGGTCAAGGACTGCTGCGGCAAAGAAGGAAGAGCCGGAAAAGGCCTCCGTGATCTCAATATCAAGACAGCCGGGGAGCAGGGGGAATGAAATTGCCGCAAAAATAGCGGAAGCCTTCGGGTACGATCTTTTCGACAAGGAAATAATCAAGCTGATGGCTGAAAATACCAGGATTAGCAGCAAGGTGCTCGAAACCCTGGATGAGAAGGGCCTGAGCATGATTGAAGACGTGATAGCCACCATTGTTGAGGAGCGTCACCTGTGGCCGGACCAGTATATCAAGCAACTCATGAAAATAATCGGCACAATAGGCAGGCACAGAAAAGCCGTAATAGTTGGACGGGGCGCTACATTTATAATACCGGCGGAGGAAAATATCAGGCTACGGTTCATAGCCTCCCTTGAAAACCGGATAAAAAGGGTTGCCGGGGAATTAAACATCACCAGGGAGGAAGCCAGGTGCCGGATTTATGACATTGAGGCCCGGAGACGCTCTTTTACGCGAAGGTACTTTTATGCAGGCATTGATGATCCCGCAAATTATGACCTTGTAATAAATACGGATTATATAAGTGATCAACAGGCCGTTGCCCTGGTAAGCTCACTTGCCGAAACCGGGTTTAAGCCTCTTAAAAAGGCCGGGGTCTAAAATGCGGCTGCGGCAATAATAAAAAGAAAAGCCTCGGTGATTTCAGACATGGCCCCGAGCATGTCGCCGGTAACCCCTTTTATCCGTTTGCGGTAAAAAATTATCAGGGCGGTGCAGACCGCAAGGAAAGCCGGAATTATAGCCAGAGCCCGCCATCCGAGCAGTCCCGAAAGCAGCACGCACAAAAACAGTCCCCAGAAATCGCGGAGTTTAAGATCCTGCGTGAAAAGATCCGAGGCGGTGCCTTTGCCGGCCCTGGCATAGGGGAGAAAATAGATTCCTGCCATCATGGATGATCTGGCATAACCCGGAACCAGAACCAGCACAAGAAATCTTTGCCAGGCCGTATCCCCCCCGACGGGCAGGGCTGAAAACGCCCCGTATTTTGCAAGAAGAATGCATGCAAGGGCTGTTGCCCCCATTACTCCTATACGGCTGTCCTTCATTATGGACAGTGCGGTTTCCCGGTTTCTGTGGGAAAACAGGCCGTCTGCGGTGTCTGCGAGCCCGTCGAGATGCAGGGCCCCTGTGAGCACAGTAAGAACTATTACGTCTATGGCGCCGACCGCCGGTTGTGCGAGAAATCTGCAGGCCGCGGCATCAGCAGCCGCAAGGATAAGGCCAAGGAGCAGGCCGACAACGGGAAAATAGGGAATCATTGCCCTGGGATGATAGGCTTCCGGCGCCCCTGCAGGTAAAATGGTGATAAAGCGAAGGGCTGCCGCCAGATGAACCGGGAGAATTTTCATGCCGGTCTTATTGCTCGCCAATGATCGTAACGGCGATTTTGCGCCGCCTTGACCGGTTGTCATGGTTGATTGCCACCAACTGCTGCCAGGTACCGTGCAGCATTTTTCCTCCGCGGATCTGCATGCAGATCGAGGGGCCTATAATTGCGGCCTGTACATGGCTGTGCCCGTTTCCGTCGTGCCAGGCTTTTTCGTGTTCATATTCTATATCCGGAGGAGTCATCCGTTTGATGGCTCCCCGAAGATCCTCAATTACGCCCGGCTCATGTTCAATCGTGGTCAATGAGCCGGTGGAGCCGGTAATTGTGGCTGAAAGAATGCCGTTTTTTATTTTAGATGCCGTAACAAGGGATTCGAGTTTCCCTGTGATGTCCTCCATATCCATGCCGGCTGCCAGCTGCACCTCGATGTCTTCGGAAAATACCGTCATTTCAATAATCCTGACTTTTTAGTTTAAGCGAAAAAGTTGCCGGATGACCGGTTCGCACTTAAATCATAAAAACCGGTAGCACAACTTTGTCAAATAATCAAACCCGGCCAAAAGATCCTTGACTGTTTTCCGCAGGTAGCCTAAATAATTTTTAATAAAGTAAATATGATGGCACCGGAAAAAGTCCAATATCTGCGTTACGCGCAATTTCTCAGAATTTCACGTACGGCTAAGTACGCTGCATTCTTCGAAATTGCGCAAGCCTTGATCTTGAACTTTTTCCGGCGCCATCTAAAATCAGACTTTTTACGAAGCCGTCAAATATAGCAGAAAGGATTTTGTATCATGGCATTTTCGATAGCGCTGGCCGGCAAGGGGGGTACTGGCAAGACCACTGTTGCCGGTCTGCTGATAAAGTATCTTATAAAAACCGGCCGCACCCCGATTCTCGCTGTTGATGCCGATTCAAACGCGAATTTAAACGAGGTGCTCGGCCTGGAGGTAACCGACACGCTTGGCCAGGCCCGTGAGGATATGAAGAAGGGAAATGTGCCAAACGGCATGACAAAGGACGTGTTTATGTCCATGCGCCTTGAACAGTCGGTTATCGAGGCCGGAGATTATGACCTGGTTGTAATGGGCCAGCCCGAAGGCGCGGGGTGTTACTGTGCCGCAAATAACCTGCTGACAAATTTTCTGGACCGGCTCCAGGAAAATTACCCTTATATAGTAATGGACAACGAGGCCGGTATGGAGCATGTCAGCCGCATGACCACCCATAATGTCGATGTTCTGATTATTGTCACGGATGCTTCACGCCGCGGACTTCAGGCTGCCATCCGCATAGATGAGCTTGCCAGGAGCCTTAACGTGGGCGTGGGGAAAAGCTATGTTGTTATAAACCAGGTCAAAGACGGCAAGGCGCCGGAAGCGGCCCTGGAGATGCTGCGCAAGGCCGGCATTGAACTGGGCGGAGTGCTTGCTGAAGATGATACGGTATATGATTATGATCTTAAAGGCGAGCCCATGATCAACCTGCCCGGGGATAATCCGGTAGTACAGGCGGCATATGACATGTTCGGAAGGATTTTGGAAACCGAATCGGTAGAGGCCGGTGAGCAAACCGTATAATGATTTGTATATTTATTATGTAAAGGGGCGTATCCGGAACCGGGATGCGCAAAGCCGTTTTGATTCGTCGTTTATAGGAAACTGGCAGGAAGGGGAAGTCAGTTTTCTTTTTTTTGACAGGCCCGCAGAGGAGCAGGTGCATGACCTGGTAGAAAGCGACCGGAACCTGGAGCTTGCAGACAGATATAACATGTCTTATGCGGACTGGCACGGCGGCGAGATACAGCCGTTTTCCACTGACAGGTTTTTCGTGGCTCCTCCGTGGTGTAATCAGCCGGCGCCGGAAGGCAAACTTGAACTTGTCATTGACCCGGGAGTGGTCTTTGGCGCGGGTACCCATACCACCACTCGCTTCTGCCTTGAAGCAGTTGAAATTGCCTGTGAAAAGGGGGCGCCCGATACCGCGATTGATATGGGCACCGGCACCGGCCTGCTCGGGCTGGCGGCTGCCGAGCTGGGCTGCGGCAAGGTTCTGGCTGTGGACAGCAGCTTTCTGGCGGTCCGTACCGCCAGAGAAAATATAAAGAGAAACGGCCTTGAGCCCCGTGTCCTGGCGGTCCAGGCGGACGCAAGGCAGCTTATGGAAGGCCACGCGGATCTTCTGATTGCAAATATTCATTTTGACGTTATGAGGCAACTTGTTGCCAGTCCGGCGTTTTATGAAAAAAAATGGTTTGTGCTCTCAGGGCTTTTAAGAAGCCAGGCAAGATACGTGGAGGAGCTGTTTTGCTACGGCCCCGCCCGGCTTGTGCAGCGGTGGACCGAAGACGGGATATGGTATACGTTTCTGGCATCAACCGGCGGATAGGCCTTAATAAAAGAGGCGTACATGAATATAAAATGCTGGGGTTCGCGCGGATCAATCCCGGTTTCGGGCCGGGAGTTCCAGAGATACGGCGGGGACACAACCTGCATTGAAATCCGCACCAAAAGCGATGATCTGATAATCGTGGATGCCGGCACCGGCATCCGTAGACTCGGCAACCGGCTGGTGCGCGAAAACCGCCATGTCTACAATTTCATTTTTACTCATTCCCACTGGGATCACCTGCTGGGCTTCCCCTTTTTCAAGCCTCTTTACAATGAAAATTGCCGGATCATGATGCACCGGTGTCCGTTTCCCGGAAAATACGTGGAGGCCATAGTAACCAAGATGATGCGTCCGCCGCACTTTCCTGTGCGTTATTCAGATCTTACAGCTACGGTCAGTTACAGGGACGGTTGCCCTGCCCCCTTTGAAATCGGTTCAGTTACCATAACCCCTATTGCATTGAGTCATCCAAACGGCGGCTGCGGGTATAAGTTCCAGGAGGAGGGCAAAACATTTGTGTTTTTAACCGATAATGAGCTGGGTTTTGTTCATCCCGGCGGATGCGAATACAGGGATTACGTGAAATTCTGTCAAGGGGCGGATTTGCTTATCCATGATGCAGAGTTTTTACCCGAGGAATACGAAGCAAGCATTGAATGGGGGCATTCCTCCTGCCTGGATGCATTGAAACTCGCCGTTGATGCGGGAGTTCCAAGGCTCGGGCTTTTCCATTTAAACCAGGACAGGACAGACGACGATGTGGACAGGATGGTAAAGCGGTGTGTGAGGAACCTGTCTGAGTCGGGTACCGGCAACCGGATCGACTGCTTTGCGGTCGCCGGCGACATGGTCTTTGAGCTGTGAGAAAAGGAAGAATAAGAAGAAATGGATGAGGAATCCGGTGACCGATGGGTTGTAGACATCGCGTTGCAGCCTCCCTCGATCGATGATAATACCTCGGATTCCGGGCGTCTGGAAAAAGCCCTGGCCCCGGAGTTAAAAACAGATTCTATAGCCATGGATCTGAAGCTTTTAAAGCTTTTGCCTGAAAGGCTGCGCAAATGGGATTATGCCTGCAGGTGCATAGTCTTTCGGGATCATGGCAAATGGAGGCTGATAGACGTGCTTGATCCTGAGGGTGGTGATTGCGCCGCAGGTATGGCAGTGGATTTAGGTACCACCAGAGTGGTGCTCAGGCTGGTGGATCTGGCCACTGGCAGAACCCTTTCGGAGTTTGCTTTTGACAACCCGCAGGATGAGGCCGGCCCGGACATACTTGCCAGGCTGCATTATGCGGAAAAGCGCGAAGGCCGGCAGCATCTGCAGGAACTTATAACAGGGGGTATAAACCGGGCCGTAGGCGACGTATGCGCAAAGGCGGGGATTTCATCCGAACAGGTTTACCTGATGGCTGTTGCCGGTAACACGGCCATGACCCATCTTTTCATGGGCCTGCCGCCCCAGTGGCTCATAAGAGAGCCTTATATTCCGGCTGTAAACAGTCCCGGAGCTGTTCGGGCAGATGAACTGGGCATTAATATCAGCTTTTGCGCGAGGGTTTTTGTCTTCCCGAATGCCGGCAGCTATTTTGGCGGGGATTTGATTTCGGGCGCTTATTACGCTGGATTTCACGAAAATGACGAAGTCGCGGTTTTAGTGGATGTGGGCACCAATGCCGAGGTGCTTCTGGGCAACCGGCAATGGCTTGTGGCCTGCGCAGGAGCGGCGGGCCCGGCCCTGGAGGGCGGTGTTTCCGAAATAGGTATGACAGCCGGGCCCGGCGTGATTGATTCGGTTCGCATCGATCCGGAGAGCAGGGAGGTTTCAGTCCATACCATTGATGACATGCCGGCCCGGGGGATTTGCGGTTCAGGCATGATAGACTTGGCGGCCCAACTCTTTCTTGCCGGAATGGTTGACATACGAGGACGTTTTGTACCGGAAGTCTGCGGAGACCGGCTGAAGGAAATAGACGGCATGCACCATTTTATAGTTGTTTTCGGCAGGGATTCCGCCGAAGGAAATGATTTGACCATAAGCCAGGCGGATCTCGACAGTCTGATCAGGTCCAAGGCAGCCATGTACACAATACTTGAGACCATCACCGGTTATGTCGGAATATCCTTTGAGGATATTTCAGCCTTTTATGTGGGCGGGACCTTTGGCTCCTTTATAAATCCCAGATCCGCCATTTCCATAGGCATGCTCCCGGACCTTCCCGAAGAGGTTTTTCACCCCCTGGGAAACAGTTCTGTGAAGGGGGCGGCGCGGCTTCTTAGTTCACGGCAAGCTGCCGAAGATATCGAATCCATCCGTGGCAGGATCACCTATCTGGAATTAAACGTCAACCAGGATTTCATGAACAGGTTCAGCGCGGCCAGGTTTTTGCCGCACACGGATGCGGCAAGATTTCCCACCGTGGCCGGGGCTGTAAAATAAAAGCCGCAACAGATTTTTTTAAGATTTGGCCTTGTCGTGCTCTCTCTGGGAGTTGTTTTTCTTGGATCGCACCTTTCCGTGAGTGCCGCGCCAGATTTTGCCCCGCTTGGTTCTTCTGTCTCCTTTGCCCATTTGTCATGCCTCCTTGTTTTAATGATTCGTTGCGGATTTGCGCATGGGGAAATCCGGTTTTACTGAAATTTTTGATCCCAGTACAGGCATGGATGAAATTCATACCATGCCAGTCCCTGCATCGAGGATCCACGGGTACAGGGATTCATTATACCGGCAACCACGCACGTGTCAACAATGTCGTGGACATCCGCTGTAATTTTCGCGCCTCTGGCAACCGCTGCCATCAGCCCTCCTTCGGCCATGCAGGATTTTGTATGCGGTCTCATTTCCTTTAAAAAGTTAACAGACTCCTCCACGTGATTATCGGGTTGATGGGAAAGCGCCTGGCGAATCGCAGTTTCCGCGTCAAGAAATCCGGTTTCGCTTGCGTTTTTAAAAAGCAACCTCGCTACATACGGCATGAAAAACATCTCCTCCGGTGCAAAATGCAGCACGCGGTCCTCCCAGGAGCCGGACTGATTGGATCGTACAGGAATAAGAATGCGTTCTTCAAATGCCATTCGCAGCAGTTCGTGCTTTTCTTCCTCTGAGAGGGGAATCTGTTCAGTGTAGACGTTTTCAGTCTGGAGTGCAGCGTCTATCAGTTTTGCCATTTTGTGAGTCTCGTCCTCGGAAAGCTGCACGGAGAGCGCGCCGGCAAGCTGGCTGACAGGGTTCTTTTCGGTCTTCATGATCGAAACCTCCCTTTACATGGATTCCGCGTTCTCCTTTTTGCGGGGATAAAGGCTCGGGTTGAGCTCATATAAGGGAGAACGCCGTTTTGCAGCAGCAATTCCGGATGCAAGCTTCGGGCTTATTATACCGCCGCCCTTTAAAATCAGTATCATGGGGCCTGTGCTGTGATAAATTCCGGAATTCCTACATGCTGCATTTATTGCTGCGGCTGAAATAACAAGATGGCGGGACTGCTATTTCACCGCGTCTCATCACCGGTATCCTGTAATCCCACTCCCCGCATGCACCGCTTCGCCTGGGAATGAGAAGCTTTAAATCCCAGGCCGCAAGCATGATCTCCTGAGCATTTTCTTTGGCGATGGAGATCACGGTGTCATAGGAGATCGAGGTGTGGGCGCAGGCCTCGGAAAGTACTTCAGAAAGCGGCTCTACCAGTTCCCCTTCGTCTGCTACTTCCTTGAGGGCATTGACCAGGGAATCAAGTCCGGCTTTTTCCATTTTTTGTCTGTACGGTTTATTAATAAATAATATCTACAGGAACGGTATTGTGCAATGGTAAAAATAATGTTTGATTCCGGGATATTAAATGGATAGCAGCAGCAGAGGCTTTTAGTGGAGACGTTGTTGCCTGCTTTGAGTGTCGATGAAGCTGTAGCCGCACCTGCGACCTGAACTGATATATACATCCTCCAGGTCACGCTGGTCTATGGGGAATTTTCGGCAGACCAGCGGTCTAAACCTGGAATGATAAATCTTGCAGAGGTTGTTTTCGTCCAGCATGGGGCATCGGAAAATAAATTTGCAGCAGGAAGCGCACTGCCGGCATTTGCTTGTTCTTTTTTGCATCCGGTTTCTGGTTTTGCGGGGCGCCAGGATTGTAAGGCACAGTCTGCGCAGCTTGCCCACAAGAAGCACCAGTTCGGATTTTGTCTGTTCAATTGCGTTGCCGGTTTCCATGACCGCCTCCTGTAAAATTGATTTCCGCGTCCTGTCCGGTGTGGCGCATGTAGCGGTGAAACTCATCCTCGAAATTGTCGCTTAACCTGCCGGTGCCCAGGACCCCGGTTATTTCACCGGGGCTCCAGAACCTTACTTTCTCTATTTCGGCCGGATTGGGTTTAACATTGCCCTTGTATCCAGATATGTAAGTAAATACAAGTTCGGATTCGAAATTGTTGGCATGTATATAGCTGTAGGCAAATTCGGGGCAGACAGGCCTGATGCCCAGCTCCTCGGCCATCTCCCTGTGCATTGCGTTTTCAGGGGACTCGGCAAAATCGATATGCCCGCCCACAGAGGTGTCCCATTTGCCCGGTGCAACCTTTTTTTTCATGGAGCGCTTCTGCAGCAGCAGCCTGCCGTTGTTGTCTAATATCAGTACATGTATCACCCTGTGAAGGAGACTGTTGTCTCCGTGCACCCGGCTGCGGGGGGCGGCTCCGCAAATGCGCCCCTGATCATCAACGATGTCGAGTATCTCCAGTTTTCTAAACAAAGGAGCGCACAGCATACGGCCCAAACCGCATCTTGAAATCAAAAATGTAAATGCAAACAGCGGATTAATCTTTCCCACGGCTTTAAAGCTCCTTTCCCCCGGCGCCGGCGTCTTTCTCATCCTCCCGGCCTTCGTCTTCGCCCGGGATCAGCCCGTGGGAGCGGGCCCTTTCATACCATTGTCTTCTTGCCCAACTGCGCATGTTGGGTATGGTGTCTGTTTCGTCTATTATTTCGGTGCCGAGAAGGGTTTCAAGTATATCCTCCATGGTCACCAGCCCGGCAATTCCCCCGTATTCGTCAACCACAAGTGCGATATGTTCCCTGCGGTCCAGCAATTGTTCAAAAAGGCGAAACAGGTTAACCGTTTCGGGCACGGCCAGGATCTCGCGGCCGAGCCGTGAAACCTTTCTGTCTGTGTCATCCGTTGCCAGGGCCAGAAGCAGATCGTCTTTCAGGATATATTTTCTGATGGTCTTTTTGTCTTTTTCATACAACGGGATCCTGGAGACATGAATGCTTGAATAGGTGTTATAGACCTCTTTTATGGGCATGTCCCCGGCAAGCGTAAACATGGCCTTCCTCGGCGTCATGATGTCAGCGGCCCGCAGGGAGCCAAAGCGCATCAGGTTTTTTAATATACGCGATTCCTTTTCCAGAAAAAGGCCTTCCTCGAAACCCAGGTCCGCCAGAGCACGGATTTCCTCCCTGGTTACGGGCTTGATTTCCTTGCCTTTTGAAAAAAGATAGGTAATGAACTGTGATAGCTGGACCAGGGGATAGAGGATAAATATCATTGCCCGCAGAATAACCACGCTGGGGCCTGCCAGAACCCTCCAGTAGAGCGCTCCTATGGTCTTTGGGATGATCTCCGAGAATACCAGTATAAGAAACGTAAGTAGCGCGGAGACAACCCCCACGTATTGATTTCCGAATACCGAGGCTGCCTGTGCGCCCACTCCCGCGGCGCCGACCGTGTGTGCAATGGTGTTTAGGCTTAAAATGGCGGCAAGCGGCCGGTCGATATCGGTTTTCATACGGCGCAGATGAGCGCCGGTTTTAGGATGCGCTTCTTCGAAGGCGGCTGTAAAACTGGGTGTTATTGAGAGCAGTACAGATTCCATAATGGAGCAGAGAAAAGAAATGGCAAGTGCCAGGGTGAGATAAAAGAAAAGCAGTGTCATTTGGCAGCCGTGTTATTTTTTTTCCAGGACAAACAGGTGGACAAACCGCGGGTCCAGGTTTTTTTCAGAAACAGATGAATACTCATCCTCGACCTTTGCAAACAGGTTTTCTATAGCACTACCGGCTTTGGCTGAAAGCTCTTTTTCAGTAAATCCGCTATCATTGCTCAGCCATGAAATAAAGTCCTTCCGGGCCGATTCTTTAATTTTCCCGTCTGACCACAGGCTGATAAAAAAAGGCCGGAATGCGTCTACCGGGATTGATTCAACACCCCTGGGCAGGCCGAGCCTGTTTCTTGCCCACATGGTCAGCAGAAGGTTCTCATGGGTGAGAAAATGCAAATCCGGCAGCCGATCCATATCAGGCTCTATACATGAAAGGATGCTGTCAAAGGTCATTGCCTCCTCCAGGGCCGAGGCGGCCTTTTTAACATCACCCATTGAGCCGAACTCCCTGTAAAGAATACCTGTTTCGTAGTTGTCAAAGTATTTGGGCCGGGCAAGCAAAAGTCCGCCGATATAACCCACAAGCCTTTCCCCCCAGAAGCTTAAGGCCAGCCTGTTTTTGGAAAACCAGCTTTTTTCTTTCCATTTGCGCGCCTTTTCCTTAAGCTCGGTTACCAGTCCCCAGCCGGTGCGGAAAATGTCTTCCATGGAGTATTTGCGAAGAACCGCGGCGCTTTGTTCCGGCTCCGGGGGTTTGTCCGTGCCGGCCAGTCTGTGTATCCCAAGACTTAAATATCCGCAGGTCTTTTGGACGGTCTCGCGCAGTTCTTCGCGCCCCCGGATCGGCTGCTGATCGGCCGCGATAATCCTGTTGCACAGGGCGGCAAATTCTATCTGCAGCTCGCTTAAAAGCTCCCTGACATCAATTTTCCAAAGCGCTGTTGAAAAAATCGTGTTACCGGTCATGGCAGCACTATGCTGTATCGGCACGGGTATATTAAAATCAGTATCCAGGTCCGAAATATACTGCTTGTACCTTCTTTTGCGTATAGATTCCGGTCGCATCGGCGCATAAATGCCTATGGCTTTGTCAAAGGGAAGGAACCCTTTTTCCGCAAGCCTTATATTTCGCAGTCTGAATGACTCCTCCTCGCTATCCGATGGCATAACATTTAAGCTGCGCAGCAGGGTTGCCTGGAACTGCAGGTGATCCTCGTCTGCAAGACGTTCGAGCATGGAATACAGGAAATGTTCCCTTTGGTCCCTTGTTTCTTCGTCCTGCACCGCATTTAGAAAATCGTCTCTGATGCGGGTGTAAAACACACCGTCATAAGTGAAAAATCCGTCCGGGAGGTCTCCCGGGTCTTGCTGGTCTTCTCTTACCCGGATCTCAAAGGCTTCCTGGAGGTAGTATTCGAGAAGTTCGGCTTTTTCCTCCATTGCCCATCTGATAAATCTGTTACCGTCGGCCATGGACAGCAGATTCATCCAGTGGGTAAGCGCGCCCGTGCTTATCCGGTCCCTGTTCCATATTTCAACGTCGAGTATGTATTCCCACTGGCGGTTTGAGGCCAGGGAAAGAAGCTCTATGGCGTCTTCCGGTCCTATGTCATTGACGAGGAAAAAGAAATCCTCTTCCGCCATGGAGTGTACCAGCGCGGTGGCCCCGGGATGCTCCAGGATTTCATCCAGTGCGACTTCGGCGGGTTTGGCCAGAATACGTCTTTTGTCCTCGTCCAGCCTGGCAAGTCTTTGCCGGTGCTTGATCTGAATCTCTCTGTCTTGCCCGTTTTCTTCTGTCATTTTAAATATAGTGTTAGATATGGCGGTTTCTCTTATTTTCCCGGGCACTGGGCGCGGATGGCATCATCGATTTGCGCCTCTGCGTATGCCTTGTCAAAATAGTCAGAAAATTCTTTTGCCAGGGCCCGCGCCCTGTCCTCAAAGGCCTGTTTGTCAGGCCAGGTGTTTTCAGGATGCAGTATTTCAGTGGGCACGCCGGGACAGGAGTCGGGTACGTTTAAATGAAAAAGGGTGTTCTCAGTATAGCTTACGGCATCGAGTTTCCCCTCCATTGCCGCATTCAACATGGCCCGGGTCATGGTGATATCAATGCGCGAACCCGTGCCGTAAGGCCCCCCGCTCCAGCCGGTATTTACCAGAAAAACCCTGGTATTATGCTTTTTCATCTTTTCGCCCAGTAAATTCGAGTAATACTCCGGCCTGTTTGCCATAAAGGGCTGGCCGAAAAACCTTGAAAAGGTGCTTTGCGGCTCCTTTATTCCGGTCTCGGTGCCAGCCAGCTTGCTGGTATATCCCATCAGAAACCACAGCATGGCCTGCTCCGGAGTAAGCCTTGATATGGGCGGCAGAACCCCGTTTGCATCCGCTGTCAGAAAAATAATGGTTGAAGGATGGGCGCCTGTACCCTTTATTTTTACGTTGTCCAGATATCTTAGCGGATAAGAGGCCCTGCTGTTCTGGGTTAAGCGGTCATCAAAGACGTCAACAGTTCCGTCTGGATAAGTCATGCAGTTTTCTATGATCACGCCGTTTTCTTCCACCTCGCGCGGGTTAAACACAGCACTATGAATTTCGGGCTCTTTTTCAGGGTCAAGATCAATTAGTTTTGCATAGCAGCCGTGTTCGAAATTTGCTATGCCGTCTTCGTCCCAGCCGTGTTCATCGTCTCCAATAAGAGACCTGTTGATGTCCGCGGAAAGTGTTGTTTTGCCAGTGCCGGAAAGACCGAGAAACAGGGATACCTTTCTGTTTGAGTCCTCGTTTGCCGAACAGTGCAGGGGCAGGATGTTTTCATGGGGGAGATAATAGTTCATCACGGTGAACATCAGCTTTTTTGCGCTTCCGCAGTAGGCAGATCCGTAGACTAAGCCCAGCCGGTTTTTAAAATCCATTGCAATTATCATATCCGATGTTGAGCCGTCTTCCCGTTTTCTTAACAACCCCTCGTATTTGGGAGTCTCGATTTTGTCATAAGGAACCACTGCAAGGGTAAAGGGCTTGTCCGCAAAAATACTTTTATCAATTGTTTTGGGCAGCGGGCGGAACATGTTCATTGTAAAAAGGCTTACCAGGGCGCGATCTGTAACTGTTGTTACAGGAAGGGCATAGTCGGGGTCGGCCCCTATGACCCTGTCTGTTACAAAAATGCGCGGTTTTTTCCACAGTGTGGTAAGAGCCTCCACCCAGAGCCTGTGGAATGTGTCCGGATCAATGGAAAGATTGTTCGGAGAGCTCCAGTCAATATGTTCTTCGAGCTCGGGATACCTTACAATCACGGTGTCCTTCGGGGACCGGCCCGTGGATTCCTGCGGAGTCCAGGTGGAAAGTGCGCCTCCCGGAAGCACCAGGGCCTCGCGGTAATCAATCGCATACCGGGTAATGCGGGCCCGCGGAAGGTTGCTTAGCACCTCGGGATGAGTTGCTATCATCTGGTTAAGAGTTTCAATGGCCATTTAAGATTCCCTGTTTTATGTGTTTGTTTTTTTGCCGCGTCTTTTTTATGCCCCCATATCGGGATTGCAGGAGAATTTTTCCTGCACAGGCATTTGCAGGTCTATCCATTTAAGCACTTTTTCAAATTCTTTCTTGAATTCGCGCAAAGCTCTTCCTCTGTGGCTGACCCTGTTTTTTTCCCCGGATGAAAGTTGTGCAAAGGTCTTTTCAAAAGGAGGGTAATAAAATACAGGATCATAGCCGAAACCATTTTCACCTGCGGGTTCGCTGGTGATTACGCCTTCGCATCTGCCCTCATAGGTAAGGGTCGCGCCCGTGGGTACGGCTACCGATATTACGCATACGAAAGCAGCATTCCTGTCTTCGGCTTTTTTGAGCATTTCCAGCAGCTTTGCGCATTTTTGCTCATCTGTGGCGTCATTTCCGGCAAACCGTGCAGAGTGCACCCCGGGCTGTCCTTCCAGGGCGTTTACGCAAAGCCCGGAATCGTCTGCCAGCGCAGGCAACCCCAGAACCCTGGCGGTAAAAGAGGCTTTTTTATATGCGTTTTCATCAAAGGTCTCGCCGTCCTCTTCGACTTCCGGAATCGGGCCGAAATCATTTAAGTCCCTTACGGTTACAGGGTATCCCGAGAGCATCTGCCTGATTTCCGAGGACTTGCCCTTGTTGCGGGTGGCGATTACAATTGTTTTTCGTTCCTCCATGCGCGCCTCAATAAATTGTATATAAAATTAATTCTGAATCTTTAAATCGCTCAAACAGTAACTTTTTGTCAAGTTACTGACAGTCTTTATTTATAACCAATCCCCGGTGGATTGTAAACCCTTTTGCGCCCCGGCGGTTCCTGATAGAAACACCGGGGTTAAAAATACTTTACACTGTTTGCTTGCCTGTTATATGAATCATTTAATTTAAGACCGGATGAACCTGAAATCAAATCCAGCATAAAGGAAAACTCTCATGCACAAGCTGCTGCAAGAAAATGCGGGCAAAACCCTGCTGCTTCTAGGGAACGAGGCCATTGCCCGGGGTGCGCTGGAAGCGGGTACCGCATTTGCCGCTACCTACCCGGGGACTCCGTCCTCGGAGATTTCCGCAAATTTGTACCAGATTTCTGCTGAAACCGATCTTTACTTTGAGTACAGCACCAACGAAAAAGTTGCCATGGAGGTCGCTGCTGCCGCTGCCAATTCCGGCGTGCGCAGCATGTGCATCATGAAGCACGTGGGTATGAACGTTGCCTCCGATGCCATGATGACCCTGGCATACGTGGGGGTAAAGGCCGGGATGGTGATAATCTGTGCGGATGATCCCTACATGTTTTCATCCCAGAACGAGCAGGACAACCGTTATTACGGAAAGCTTTCCGGCCTTCCCGTGCTCGAGCCCTCGAGCATCGACGAGGCAAGAAGGATTGTCTCCCACGCGTTTGAGGTTTCAGAAACCCTGGGCGAGCCGGTTATAGTCCGCACAACCACCAGGATCAATCATTCCACCGGCCCGGTTGTGCTCGGCGAGCTCGCCGGGATAAACCCGAAGGGCGAGTTTGTAAAGGACCCGTTCCATCTTGTCACGGTACCGGCGGTGTCGCGAAATCTCCATGTAAGGCTCCTTGAACGAATTGCCCGGGCAGAAACGCTTAGTTCTGATTCCGGGTATAATTTCATGCAGGGAAGCGGTCCGTGGGGTATTGTGGCAAACGGGGTTAGCTACAACTATGTTGCCGACGCCGTGGCCGACCTTGATATAGCCGAAAAGGTAAGCATATTGCGGGTAGGATTTTCCCATCCGATGCCCGGGCAAAAGATCAAGGAATTTTTAAGGGGCTGTCAGAAAGTGCTGGTGGTGGAAGAAGGCGAGCCCTACATGGAAGAGTCTGTAAAGGCACTGGCCCAGGAGGCCGGCCTGACCGTTGAGATCAGGGGAAAGGGCCCGGAGCTGTTTCCCAGGCTCTTTGAGTATGATCCTGCAATGGTGCGGGGAAAAATAGCGGCTTATTTTGAAGTTCCTTACCATCCCCCGGAGCCCCTGGATCTATCAGATGTGCCGGAAATACCTCAGCGGCCGCCCAACCTGTGCGCGGGATGTTCGCACCGGGCCACTTTTTATGCTGTAAACAAGGCAACAGAGGGCATGGAGACCATAAAGCCCACTGATATCGGCTGCTACACCCTGGGATTCCTGCCGCCGCTTTCAGCAGGGGATTTCCTTATATGCATGGGCTCATCCACGGGAACCGGTGGAGGGTTTTCCCGGGTTACCGGCAAAAAGGTCATATCCTATATAGGGGATTCCACGTTTTTTCATTCAGGAATTCCCGGTCTTATAAACGCGGTATTCAATAACCATGACATCACACTTATTGTCCTGGACAACCAGACAACCGCCATGACCGGACATCAGCCTCATCCCGGGGTTGATATGTCGGCTTTCGGGAAGCAGGGCTACGGCCGTATTTCAATAGAGGCGCTCGTAGAGGGTATAGGAGTGCCGCATATAAGCGTTATCCGGCCCTATAACTTAAAGAAAAGCATTGCAGCCATAAAGGAGGCGGTTGAGTTCAAAGGGGTGTCGGTGGTTATAGCCCGCCAGGAATGCGTGCTTCTGGCAAAAAGCCTTAAGAAGAAAACAGGGCGCCCCTTTACGGTGAATCCTGACAAGTGCGCCAATCACAGAAACTGTATAAACGAGCTTGCCTGCCCTGCCTTCTACATTGAAAACGAAAGGGTATGTATTGACCCGGCCATGTGCACGGGATGCTCGGTGTGCGCCCAGGTATGCCCGGAAAACGCCATTGTGCCGTTAAAGGAGGATAAGTAATGGATGTAAGCCGTTTGATAATGGTAGCCGTGGGCGGACAGGGCAATCTGCTTGCCTCGCGGGTTCTGGGGGAGGCCGCTGTCCGCTGCGGGGTGCCGGTGCGCATGAGCGAAATTCACGGAATGGCCCAGAGGGGCGGGGTGGTGGAATCGGATCTCGTGTTCGGGGATGCGCAAAGTACGATTATTTCGGACGGCGAGGCTGATATTCTGCTCGGTTTCGAGCCCGCCGAAGCCCTGCGCGCGTTAAAAAAATGCAACAAAAATACAACGGTTATTACAAATACATCTCCGCTGCCTCCGTTTACAGCCGCCATCGGCGCCGGAACCTATCCGGAACCAGAGACCATAAAGTCGCTGCTGGCCGCAAAGTGCGCCGGGCTGATAACCCTTGATGCCGCTGCACTGGCAAGGGAGGCCGGAAATGTTCTTGCCGCCAACATGGTGCTGCTCGGAGCCCTTACAGCAGCGGACCTGCTCCCGCTGACCTCTGAGAGCATTGAGGATTCGATCCGGGAGATTACGCGGGAGCCTTTTGTGGAAACGAATCTTAAGGCAATTGAACTGGGAAGACAGGCGGCTTCAGGCAGCAAAGCCCGGTGATCGGATAATACCGGAAAGTACCTGCAAAAATTCAATCCGGCTCCTGAAAATTTCCGCACAGCGGCCCTGCGGTCGGGGTCAGTTTTTTTGCTCCTGACCGTTTTCGGGATTCATCAAATGCCTCCGCTAAAATTTCAAAAACTCGGCCTGTCGGCCTCAAACAGTTTGAAATTTATACGCTCCGGCATTTGCTGAATTCTTCCCGAAAACGCTCAATGTCGCTTCAAAAACTGCCCCCGCCCTTGGACTTCCTTGGAAGCCCCTGCAAGCTTGAAGATTTTATCTTCCGGCTTTTTGTAATACTTTGGCATTAAAAATTGACGGCTTCATAAAAAGTCCAATATCTGCGTTGCGCTTCATCCCTCGGAATTTCACGTACGATAAGTACGCTGCATTCCTCGAGATTTCGCGCGCCTTGATCTTGAACTTTTTGCTTTGCCGTCGGAAATTGACTTCTAAGTAACTTCAGCAAAAGTTACTGTTATAGCTCGGTCCCGTGCCTCGGCGCGGGGGGAACACTTCCAAGGAAACGCTTTTTTCGCTCTTGCGAAATTGTACTTCGTTGCCCTGACGGCGGTGCGGAAAAGTGGGTTTCCGAGCGGAAATTGAGGCTCGCAGAGGCTCCTGGAGCGAGGAAACTCCTTTTTCGCGCCGCCGATCAGCCAAGATGCTTACGGATTTTCTTTGTTGCAAAAATA
>JAIPDS010000039.1 GCA_021737565.1 Desulfobacteraceae bacterium
GTTGATACAGTTTGTTAAATCGATTTACTTCTGGTTTCTCCATGGTATACTCCTTTTTTATAAGTGCCCGGAATTGAGCACATAATCGGAGTATACACTATTTTTGTTTTTTCTGCCGCGATAGCGGCTTCGTTCAACTCCCCATGGGCGGGTCCGGCTCCGGCAGAGGCCATAACGAGGCATAAAAACAGCAAAACAATGATCCTGGTTTTTTTGAGGCGGTAATTTAGAGTTGTATGCATTTTTTCTCCGGTTTTTAGTAATCTATTCTGACCAGTGCATATCTCCACATTGACTGGCTCCCGCCTGAATCCTCGGCCATGATTCCGACCTGGTAATCCCCGATATCCATATATTCACCGTTTTCATTCTGCACGTTCCAGAAAAAAGTATTTTCACCGGCAGCTATGTTGTTTTCAGTAGCGGAATAAACTTCCCTGCTGTTTTTTACATCAAAAACTTTTACCCGGACGCGGGATATGTCTTCGGAAACCGTGTAGTTAAGCGAAATCCCGGCTCCATTGCAGGATTCGCAGCATTTTTCGCTAAAGGGACTGAAATAATTCGGATCAGCCGAAATATCAGTAATAACGGGCCTGCTTCCGGCCGCGTACATGGCGTTTTCAGGAAGTGAATAACGCCAGAATCCGGTTATCAGCCTGTCGCCTGGAGGCGGCTCCGCTACTTCTCCGTTGCCGTCAAGGCCGTCCCAGTAAATCGTATGCTCCCCCGCGGGAAATGTTTGCTGATTTACAATCGTGGCAATCCGCGCGGCATCCCCGCCGCTGTTTAATGGGCCTATAAATGCCGTTACTTTCTGGGCGGTACAAAGCCTGAATGTCAGGGGAAGAAAATCGTCTTCAAACGGTTCAAATGTATTTGGAAAAGAATCGCGCCTGTTGCAACCGGAACCGAAAGGAAAGGACGATCTTTTGCCGCCGGTGGAATAAGTGAGGTCATATTCATGCCACTGCCCGTCTGTCATGTATTCGAGGACTGCATAATAGACCCCGTCGTTGACCGTGTACCCGTCTGAATCCTTTCCATTCCACAGAACCGGGGACTCCACCGGAAAATCCAATGAAATTGTTCGTATTTTTTCCATGGATTGGTTTTTTATCACCAGCCGGGCAGGGGTATCGCCGCTCAGGCTGATATCAATGGGCATGGTTTCAGAGTCTGCAGGAGAAAATGTCTGATCGCTGTCTTGAATTGAAAGGTTCATCTGAATTCCGACCTTGATGAGCAGGGTATCAATCCCTGTAAGCCCCTCGCTGTCTGTAACCCTGAAACGGGCAGCGTATGTGCCAGGTGAATTATAGGTATGCGAAGTGTTTCCATTTTCCTCCGAAGACCAGTCATATTGCCCGTCACCGTCAAAATCCCATTCATATGAAACAATCCCTCCCCCATCCGGGTCTGTGCCGGAGCCGGAAAAGTTTACGCCCAAAGGCGCATCGCCGCTTACCGGGGAGGCCTGGGCTTCGGCAGTTGGCGAACCAGGAGGTCCCGCCCGCACGGCAGTGGTGGCGGCATGGGCTACAGCCGTGTCGCCCGTGTCGTCGGTAGCACGAAAAACTGCGTTGTAGGCCCCTTCTTCTGTGTAGGTATGAGTGGTGTGCCCCGTGGTTTCCGAAGACCAGTCAAAAACCCCGTCACCGTCAAAGTCCCATTCGTACAGGACAATGGAGCCGTCCGGGTCTGCAGCCGTACCTTCAAGGCTAACTGTCAGAGGAATTTCCCCGTTTGAAGGCACCACATTGGCCTCTGCGGTGGGAGGGTTGTTTTCCACCGTGATTTCGATACTTTCTGTTGCCTCGCGTCCGCTTGAACTCCTGACCCGCAGGGTGGCATCATACCTCCCCGGTGTCTGATAGGTATGATTATAATTTCTTGCCACAGTATCATATGTGTCCCATTGCCCGTCACCGTCAAAATCCCACCAGTACTGCTCAACTGTTCCGTCCGGATCCTCGCCGTTGGCGGTAAAATGCACCGTAAGAGGGGCGGGCCCTGAAACCGGGTTTGCTCCGGGAATCGCTCTTAGAGTCGATATCCGGAAGCTGGATACGGCGCTTGCAGTATTGCCTGCATTGTCGCCAATGCTGGCAAAAATTTCATTGTAGCCTCCCGTCAGCCCGGAGGCAGACTTGCATTCAGCACCCGTTTGGGTAACTGTAAACATCTCGGTGCGGTCTTCACCGTTTATCCTCGCCATGAAAGAGTCCGGGTCAATTCCTGTTTCCGAATCACTGTATTCAATAGTGATATCCGGGTTCCTGGTATGGAGGACGCTTCCCTCCTGAGGCTCGGTAATTCTTATTTCGGGAGGGGTTTCATCAGGGATTCTTGCAAATGATTCGATCATATAGCCGGGAATACCCAAATCCGTGGATGCCATGAAGTCCTCGTTTGTTCCGTCTCCCCTGGATTCATAGACAATGTCAGTATCGGTAGAGCTAAACAGGATATTGCCCGAGGAGTCAATGTGAAGGCCTTTTATTTCGCCGTCTGTCATCCCCAGGTCATCGCAGGACAAAAAGGTCTCGTGTTCGCCGTTTTCCGCTGACTTATAAATACTGCAATCTCCGGATAAGGAGAAATAGGTGTCACCGGTATTGCTGTCATAAAAAAGTGCGGCAATATCCGAAATGAAAGGTATTCCAAAGCTTCTGCTCCAGGATATTAAGGTTTTTTCACCGTCCTTTTCGGATCGAAACACGAGGTCTTTGCCTTTTAAAGAAAAATAGACATTTTCGTCATTGTCCACATAAAGGGCGTTTATTTCAGAGCATTTTATACCCAGATCTTTATAGGTCACCCAGTGCCGGTAAGTCCCGTCTCCCGGAGATTTAAAAATTCCGTCAACATCTTCAATTGTGAAATAATAAATTGAATAAGAGTCAGAAGGGGTTATGTTAAATACGGATTCCGCCCGCCCGGAGTTTCCGAGAACATCGTTGATTGATATATCCAGACGGTTTTCTCCTGTTGGAAGCCCGGATGAAGGCTGGTATGATGCATGATCCTGTGTTAAAGAAAAAGAAGATCCTGTATCATAGCCGTTGAGCTCAGCTTCAAAAGAATCAAGGTCAAGTTCAAACAGGCCGTAGTGAAATCCTGCCCTGAACTCCGGCTGCAGTTCATTTATGACAGAGCCGTGCAGCGGATAGGAAACATCTGTGCACACGCTTAACCACAAAACCCTGTCAAGCACGGCAATCCCTTTAAGCGGAGTTCCATCCTTCAGTCTTCCGGTGAGTGAAAATGCAATGTCCTTTCTTAAAGTGCCGCACATACCCTTTGTATGCAGCAAATCAAGGATTTCTTCATGAGAGAACAGTGCCTTACAGGTTCTTTTGCCAGGCCGGTCTTTTCCGAAACGTCCGGGAGAACCCCGGCTTTTGCCTGAGGAAAGCACCCTTTCGGGCAAAAGCTTGTCATCGAGCAGCAGAGATGACTCATCGATATCATTGGCCGAATACCCCTTGGGCATACGTATAATGGCCACCGTATTTTTTTTGTTGGAAATTGTATTAAAGACAGGCGGGAGTAATTCGACTTCCGGTTCCACCGGATCCATGGCGGCAGCGGTTTTTGCGCTGAGTCCGGGGATAATCATAAACATCCAAAAAAGGGCTATAAAAAAGCCCTGTGCGGCAGTTTTTTTAAAAAAGCATCCTGTCCTCACTTTTTCCCTCCTTAGTCCAATAATAAGGAAGCTTACAGGTTTTATTCGTACTTATTGCGTAAAAAACATATAAAAAAAACAATGTCAATATAAAATGTATGTTATAGAATATAGGATTTTTTCTAAGCAATGTTCACTGTTGTAATTTTTTGTTCATTTACAAGGGCAAGCTTGAACGGCTCGGTATTTGACAGCTCAGAGGGTCGCGATCCTCTTGAGTTTAAGATAGGAGACGGCAATATAATTCCCGGTTCTGGGACCGGAAGGCCCGGTATCTTGGTTGCCGGGCATACAGCCGTAATCGTGGCGGCCGGTCTCACGGCATATACTATTGTCTGAGCTTTTGGGTTTTGGGCGAGTTGCGGCGTGCTATCCCTTGTGGTTCCTGAACCTGATTATCCCGCCTGGGCCGAAGTCATGTCCGGGTAGGTGGCTCCCCCGTCAGGAAACACGGCCACTTCGGCATTTTTTTTAAGGAACCTGCCCCCTTTTTCAATAACCTCTCGCGATTTCCCGCATGCTTGGAAAAATCCCAGGTGTCTTATCTCTGTTTCAGACAGGGTGGGCACATAGAAAAAAAGCCTGTATTCTCTTATCAGGCGCATAGAGTAATAGGTAAGAAAACGCTCCTCCACGTTTAAGCCTTTTTTGACCAGGTTTAAAAATCCCATTACGTTTGATTTGCCGATAATTTTCAGTATGGCCCGCAGGACCGGTAGAGGCGGAGGTTTGTCAGGCAGCGGTATGTCATCGAGCCCTCTTTGCGCCCGCATAAAGGCCATTATTACTCCGCCGGGTTTTAGAGCCGGCAGTGAATTACCAACGCATTTCATGCTCTGCTTGAAGTTGATATCCATGGGATGCGAGTTTACGATTACCGCATCCACAGGCTGATTCAGCCTGATGCCCGCGGCTTTTTTGTTGAATTCCACCCCTTTTCTGTGGGTTGCAACCGGGTCTCCGGCAAATGCGGCTGCAATGCGGTGTTTTTCGTCAAGCAGGACGTTTAGGACAAGAATACCGGCCTTTATAAGGTTTTTGGTCTCTTCAAGATCCAACCTGAAAGTGTTTTCCTCCGGCATCATTCCAACCCGGTTAAACTGATAGGGTGGTTCGGCTATCATGCCGTGATGTCTGCCTATGGCTTCCGCAGATGCCACGCCCGGGAAAAGGTTTTTCATTCCTCCGCCGAATCCGGCCCATAAATGCGGCTCTATCATTCCGACAAGGATTACAAGATCGCTTTCGTATACTTTTTTATTAAGGATTACCGGGGTGTTTCTTGAAGTGAAACCAAAGTCGTGATGCGAAGAAGGGTCAAAGGCGTCATGATTGGACCAGGAGACCTTCTTAATGTTTTCAGGCCCGATTTTTTCTGCCATTTCTTTTTCGCTCATGGGGGTGTGGATTCCCAGGGCCGGCATTACATGTATTTTTCCGGGTTCGGCCCCGGCCGTTTCAAGGGCCTCCAGGATCAGGTGAAAGAACGCGGCCGCCGGGGTGGGGCGGGTGTTGTCATCGATTATGATCAGTATGTTTTTGCCTGAAAGATCCATTGATTGGAGCGGTGAGGCTTTTTCCGGGTTTTGAAGAGCCTCTGCTACCGGATCTGTTTCCTGTTGCTTTGCCATTGCCGAGATATCAACCCTTTCGGGCAGATGCACATGCCAGGAATCCGGCAGCTCAAGCCTGATAAAATCATTTCCCCAGGGCAGACTGATCTCCATATTACACCTCCTGACTTCCTTATTGTCCATAACCACATAATCATTTTCTTTTAAAAGCTTTTTTATCGGCTTATTTATCTTGATATATCAAAAAATTGGGAGGTGCAAACGTTTAGTGTTCAGATATTATTGATCTTGTCAAACCAGGGTAATTGTTTTATTGCTGAAGCTTGCCGGTAAAGTAAAAAATCCAATATCAGCATTGCGCTTCATCCCTCGGGAATCGATTTTTTACGGGTCTATTAATCTTGAATAATACAAGGAAATGCAGCAGCTTGAAGATAACACATAAAAAACGTATAAACGAAACATGCAAGGAGACGTAAAACATGCGGCCCGGGCGGTTTGAACCGGAATTGTTTGGAGATGATCAATGTTTTGTAAAGAATCTCGCAGACGGGCTTGTATGGCACAGAACCGGATGCCGTCCCATTTATGGCGACACTGACCGCTCGGGCATGGTCTATCATGCAAATTACCTGCGCTACTTTGAACTGGCCCGCGGCACCCTGATGCGCGACATGGGCTGTCCCTATACAGAGATCGAGGCGGACGGATATGTGTATCCTGTCATAGAACTCGGGATAAAGTTCCATGCTCCGCTTTATTATGATGAAGCAGTGTGGATCAATACCCGGCCGGGCGAACTCGGCAAGGCCTGGCTGAAATTTCATTATATTATAACGAATTCTGTAACCGGCAGCATTGTATGCAGTGGTTTTACCGAGCATTGTGCCATTAATTCCAGGGGCAGGCCGGTTGCATTAGACAAAAAGACCTCGGATTTGCTGAAAAATTTTCCTGCACCCGTGCAAAAGGCCTGAAAAAGCGGAGCAGTTGTTATGTACTTTATTTTGTTTGCTGTTTTTGCATACTGCATGGGATCGGTAAATTTCGCCATTGTCTTTTTGCGGCTTATGGGAAAACAGGACCCCAGGAACGGCTTTTCCGGCAATCCCGGCGCCACGAATGTATACCGCCAGGCGGGCCTGCCGGCCGCGGCCCTGGTGCTGCTTTTTGATATTGGAAGAGCGGTTGCCGTATCCGCGGCGGCCATGTATATCTTTCCCGCCCCGGCGGTTGCATGGTCGGCGCTTGCCCTGCTGGCCGGCAACAGGTATCCTTGCTTTCACGGTTTTAGCGGCGGCAAGGGGGTTGCCAATTACCTGGGATTTTCCGCGGTTATCGTGCCGGCTGCCGCCCTGGTGTCATGTGCGGCATGGGCGGCGGTGTTTTGGCTGGCGCGCAGGCCTTTTGCAGGTTCGTTTGCCATGGTGGCGATTCTTTCCGGGGCAAGTATTTTAAAATGGAAGGATTCTCCATTGGCTGTTGGGGGTGCTGTTGTTGCGGCACTTTTTATCGTTTTTAATCATCGCGCCAATGTTGCGGAGGTTTTTTCCGGAAACAACAGGAAATAATTGGTATACTCTGTCATATCAGGAGTTTGTCCAGCCATTGGCTTCCTGTATGCAAACCGTGCACATGAATTGTACATGCAATGTCCGGATAGAGTTGTTTGCCACAAGGCGCGGAACCGGATCGATTTTAAGTATAAATCTTTAAAAATCAATAGCTTATTATAAAACCCCCAATCTCGGCATGGTTTTTGTATGAAGAAGGTGACAATCATTTGACAAAACAGATGCCGTTTTTTTGCTGAAAATTGCATTTCTGTTTAAATATCAAGCAGTTTTGTCATGGAGGGGGATATGAAAAACATGAATGAAAATACGGGAACAGCGGTTGTTTTTCCCGGCCAGGGAAGCCAGCGTCCCGGCATGGGCAAGGATTTTTACGATAGTGCCGAGGTAAGCCGCAGGACCTTTGAGCAGGCCTCGGATATCCTGGGATGGGATGTCGCTGCCATGTGTTTTTCCGAGGACGAACGCATGAATCTTACCGAGTATGCGCAGCCCTGCATTCTTACCACCGAGATTGCCATGCTGAGGGCTCTGCAGGAGTTATACGGCTTTTCGCCGGATTACTTCGGCGGTCACAGCCTGGGCGAGTATACCGCCCTTGTGGCGGCCGGGGCCCTGCCGTTTGCCGATGCCTTAAAAACGGTCGAGACCAGGGGACATCTTATGCAGCAGGCCTCGCCCCCCGGTCAGGGCGCAATGGCTGCGGTAATCTCAAAAAACCTTGACATGGAGAAAATCAGGGCAATGCTAAAGGACCTGCCAATTGACGTGGCAAATATCAATTCCACGGACCAGGTGGTGATCTCCGGGCAGGCCGACAGCATGGACCAGGCCAGGCAGCGCATCAGTCTTGCCGTCGGAGACGAGCAGAACATGAGGTTTGTTCCGTTAAACGTCAGCGCACCCTTTCACAGCAGGTTCATGAACGCTGTCAGGGAAAAGTTCCGCGAGGTGTTAAACGCGATTGCGGCAAGTCTCAATGCAGGCAGGGCACCCCGTGTCACCTCCAATTACACGGGCGGGTTCCATGATCCGGCGACATCGAGGGTTATCGAGGCCCTGGTGGCCCAGTTGAGCGGCTCGGTGAAATGGAGGGACAATATGAACGCCCTGGCTGAAAAAGCGCAGATGATCTATGAGATCGGTCCCAACCGGCCGTTAAAGAATTTTTTCAGGAGCCTGGATGTAAACTGCCGCTCCATTACCACCTTTTCAGCAGCAGCCAGGGAATTTTCGGAATGATGGATTTTGACAGAAACTGGTGGGCGGTCATTATAGGCGGATCGAGCGGATTCGGGCTGGCGGCTGCAAAAAAGCTTGCAGCCTGCAAAATGAACGTATGCATAGTGCATCGCGACCGCAGAAGCGCAATGAAGAAAATAGAGCCCGAGTTTGAACGGCTTCGCGAGACCGGGGTGGAGGTGCTGACATTTAATCTCGACGGTCTTTCAGAAGAGGGCCGAACCCGGGTGCTCGATGGTCTTTGCGAGCAACTCGGCAAAACCGGCAAGGTACGCATGCTGCTGCACAGCGTGGCCTTTGGGAACCTTAAGCTGCTTGGCCCCTATCCGGGAGCAGAGGCACCTGCCTCGGCCAGAGCTAAAATTGCCGCCGATGCAGGATTGCCCAAAGAGCGCATTGATGAAATAGTTGCCGATGCTTTTGCCGAGGGTTTCAATGCCGCTTATACATTGGTCGATGATGCGGATGATTACAGCAACCGGCAGTTTCTTGGCTCCGAGGATTTTTCCCGGACCCTGCATGCCATGGGATACAATATAGTGGAATGGGTTCAGGACATAATGGGCAGGGGGCTTTTTGCCAAAGACGCACGGGTGCTCAGCCTGACCAGCGAGGGCAACAGCGTGGCATGGAAGGGATATGCGGCCATTTCAGCGGCCAAGGCTGTGCTGGAATCCGTAACCCGGGCAATGGCCGTGGAATTTGCTCCCCGCGGCTTAAGGGCAAACGTTATCCAGGCCGGCATTACCGATACCCCTGCCTTGCAGGCCATTCCCGGAAGCGCCCGTATACGGGCCCAGGCTTCATTGCGCAATCCTTTCGGACGCCTTACAACGCCAGAGGACGTGGCAAATGTGATCTGTCTGTTATGCACGGACGAGGCGTCATGGATAAACGGTGCCATAATATGCGCCGACGGCGGGGAAAGGATTGGATGAAAAAAAATGCTTTATCTGCATGGGCTGGGGCATTTTCACCCGGAGAACATAATTACCAACCGGTTTATAAGCGAGCTTGATATAGGCAGTGATGAGCAGTGGATAATGGAAAGGGTGGGCATCGAGGAGCGACGCACCTCCCTTCCTCTTGAATATATCCGGGCCACCAAAAACCGCAACCCCGGGGAGGCATATGAGGCAAGCAGTCACAGCCGTGCCGAAGCAGGTGCTGCGGCCGCTCGCAAGGCCCTTAAAAGATCGGGGCTTGATTGCACGGACATTGGAATGGTGGTTTCCGGCACCTCGACCCCGCGCTATACCATTCCGGCCGAAGCCGCCATAATAGCCGCTGAGCTCGGCATAGAGGCCCCGTGTGTGGATATAAATGCGGCCTGCTCAACCTTTGTGGTCCAGCTTGCCCATCTGGATGCCATGGATCCTGTAAAAACACCGGGGTTTATACTGGTGTTAAACCCTGAAAATTATACGCACGTGGTGGATTATTCGGACAGGAGGGTGGCGCCCCTGTTTGGCGACGGCACCAGCGCGGCGGTGGTTTCCGCAACCGAGCCATCGAATATGCGCCTTGAAGGTTTTGATTACGGCTCAAGCCCCAGGGGCTGGGACAAGGTTAAGATTCCTGCCTGCGGTCATTTTTGCCAGGACGGCAGCTATGTTCAGCGGTTTGCCATTCGCAGGGCCACCGAAGGGGTGAGGCGTCTTCAGGCAGACTACCCGCGGGATGCACAAAAGTTTAAGTTTGTCGGCCATCAGGCCAATCTCATGATGCTTGAAACCGTCTGCAGAAGATGCGATATTCCGCGGGAACGACACATGCATAATGTTACCGGTTTCGGCAATACCGGATCCTCCAGCGCTCCGGCGGTTTTAAGCCAGAACTGGGACCTGCTCTGCCCCGGCGACTGCGTTGCCGTGGCCGTGGTGGGCTCGGGACTGACCTGGGGGCACGTTTTGCTTAGAATCGTCTCAGAGGAATGATGAATGAAATATACTGATTTTTTGGAGCAGAAGAGTTTTGACTTTGAGCAGCTTATAGCCTTTTCATACGGTAAGCTGATCACGGATCCGCCCGAGGGCTTTGAAGCCCGTCTGCCGGCCCCGCCTTTTCTTATGGTGGACCGTATCCTGTCGATTGAAAGCAACGGCGGCAAAGGGGGGATCGTGGCCGAGCAGGACATCCGTCTTGACGCCTGGTATTTTCAGTGCCATTTTCCGAACGATCCGGTTCAGCCGGGATGCCTGGGCGTTGATGCCGTATGGCAGCTTTTGGGATTCTACGGAGTCTGGCGGGGTGGCATAGGCTCTGGACGCGCACTTGGATGCGAGGAGGTCGTGTTTAGCGGGCAGATCAGGCCGTATAATAGGATTGTTCGGTTCGAAATAGAGGTGGTGCGCTTCAGGGAGATGAAAAGCAGCGGTTCCTGTATTGTGCTGGCAGACGCGACGATCCTTGCCGATGAAAAGCCTGTTGTATCCATTAAAAAAGCCAGGTCCGGGATTTTCAGGGGCATTGCCTACAAGGATTACCCGTATCCGGAAGAAGAAAAGATTCCTGAGGAGATCCAGGGGGATTGATCATATCTCCGGAAACAAGTTTGACAGAGTCGTAAAAAAAGGCGTGTTTAATTATGACTGATGCAGGCAACAGACCCGTGGCGGTTGTAACCGGCGGAGCAGGAGGGATCGGCTCTGCATGCTGCCGGGCGCTTTCCGGTAAGGGCTTTACCGTGGGGATCCATTTCAGGAAAAGCAGGGAGCAGGCAGAAGCGCTTCTGGCGGAAATCAACGGAGACGGTTTTCTTCTGCAGGCCGATCTCGGCGATACCGGGCAGATAGATGCCATGGTCGATCAGGTTAAAAAGGAGGCCGGAAGGCTTGATGTGCTGGTAAACAATGCGGGCATGTCCTTAAACCAGCCGATCTACTCAATGAAGATTGACGACTTTGACCTTCAGCGGACAATGGCAAGGGGAGCCTGGTATCTTACCAAGAGGGTGCTAAGGGTTTTTATGATACGCCGGGCCCAGGGCAGGATAATTAATATTTCCAGTGTGGTCGGTCATACGGGAAACGCGGGCCAGGTCGCCTATACCATGGAAAAGGCGGCCATGGACGCCATGACCAGGTCTTTGGCAAAAGAGTTTGCCGGCCGCAACATCCTGGTAAATTCGGTGGCTCCCGGATTCATTGACACGGAGATGACCGGCGAACTCCCTGAAGAAGTCAGGGATCGGATTATGGCCGAAATACCTCTCGGCCGCATGGGAAAAGCCGAGGAAGTGGCCGAGGTGGTTGCTTTTCTTGCTTCGGGCGCAACCTACATTCAGGGCAGCGTGATTCACGTGAACGGAGGCTTGTACGGTGGCTGATGCCAAGATGATAAAGCAGGTTCTTGACCTTGTCCCGCAGCAGCGGCCGTTTCGTTTTATCGATGACATTGTGGACGTGGACGAAAACAGGATAACCGCGGTATACAGGTTCCGGGAAGATGAGTTTTTTTACAGGGGCCATTTCCCGGGCCAACCCGTGACCCCGGGGGTTATTCTTATTGAAACCATGGCACAGGCCGGGGTTGTAGCCCTGGGGATCTCGATATTGCTGCATCAGAAAAAGGCAGTATCCGAGATAGCCGAAATGAAGACTTTATTCACCCTTGCAGACTCAGTGGAGTTTACCGGGCTGGTTCCCCCCGGAGAAAGAGTTTTCGTCTACGGGGAAAAAATTTATTTCCGCAGGACAAGCATTAAAACAAGGGCCGAAATTGTGCGCGAAAACGGTGAGTCCGTGTGCACCGGCCTGCTTACGGGAACAGGAGTAAAGCTTGATGTATAAAAGGGTTGTTATTACCGGAATGGGGGTGGTGAGTCCGAATGGCCTGGGTCTTTCCGACTTTGAACAGGCGTTAAGGCAGGGCAGATCCGGCATCAGGTTTATCCCCAGGCTTGAGGAGCTGAAATTCGGCTGCCGCATAGGCGGCATACCGCCGGATTTTGACTCCGTGTTCGGCGAGTACTTCAAAAACTGCAGGCAGCAATCGTTCATGAGCGAAACCATAAGGTATGCGGTTGTGTCAGCAATGGATGCCTGGCAGGATGCCGGATTTTCGGTGCCGGCAGACGAGGATCCGCCGGACTGGGATACGGGGACCGTTTTTGGCTGCGGCATCTCTGACATGGAGGTGATTGCGTCAGAGGTGGTTCCCACCGTGAATGAGGGCAGGGTGCGCAGGCTTGGCACCCGTGTCGTGGAGCGCGTTATGGGCAGCGCCACCAGCGCCCGGCTATCCGGGGTTCTGGCCCTGGGCAATCAGGTGACATCCAACTCTTCTGCATGCAGTACCGGCTCGGAGGCGGTTGCAGAGGCAGCCTGGAAGATACGGATAGGCCAGGCCAAAAAAATGGTTGCGGGAGGGGCTGAAGGGGCTTCCCCCTATACCTGGAGCGGATTTGATTCAATGCGCGTGCTGGCGCGCAAGTTTAACGATGATCCCGAAAGGGGATCGCGGCCCATGAGCGCTTCGGCATGCGGTTTTGTGCCCGGCGCCGGAGGGGGCGCCCTGATCCTGGAGGATCTGGAGACCGCTCTTGCCAGGGGTGCCCGCATTTATGCCGAAGTCCTCGGGATGATGGTTAATTCCGGCGGACACAGAAACGGCGGCTCCATGACGGCACCCAACCCGGAAGGGGTTCAGCGGTGCATCCGCGGGGCGCTGGAGGATGCAGGAATTGGCGCCCAGGAGATCGACGCCATAAACGGCCATTTGACAGCGACATTTGCGGACCCTCTTGAGCTCAAAAACTGGTCCACGGCCCTTGGAAGTGGTCCGGAGAATTTTCCGTGGATCAATTCCACCAAGTCAATGATCGGCCACTGCCTGGGAGCGGCCGGGGCGATTGAAACCGTTGCTTCGGTACTGGAGCTTGACAGGGGTTTTCTGCACCCCTCGATAAATTGCGAAGACCCCCATCCGGAAATCGAGGAATTTGCCGGCAGCGTGGTGGATAAATGTCTGGAAATTCCTGATCTGAAGACGATTGCCAAGGCATGTTTCGGGTTCGGGGATGTAAATTCCTGTTTGATACTCAGAAAATGGGAAAATAAATAAGATACGGAGGAAACAAATATGGACAAGGATCAGATTTTCAAAGATGTCGTAGCTATTATAAAGGATTACGTAAAAGACCAGAGCAGGCTGGAAAATGTGGACATGGACACTTCCATACTCGATGATCTCAAGGTCAACTCCGCAAGGCTGGTCGATATAATAATCCAGTTCGAGGATACTTTTGACATAGAGATCGAAGATGATGATGCAGACAGCATCCGGACCATTGGAGACGCAGTAAACTATATCGCAGGCCGCCTGCAGTCGGACCAGGCCGTGAAATAAACCATGGACGATCCGGTAAATCGCTCACTGGTACTCCAGGAGACCCTGGGGCGGATCGCGGTGCTGTTTACGGCTCCCATGCTTTTTCTTTTCATCAGGCTTGCGGGATACAGGGTGAGGGACCTGACGCGGATCAGGCGCAGTATAAACGACCTGATGCGCCGGCACCGGGGTCCGTGGCTTATCTGCGCGAATCATCTGACGCTTATAGATTCTTTTATACTGGCCTATGCCATGTTTCCGGCATACAGGTACATGATACATTTCGACCTTGTGCCGTGGAATATGCCGGAATACATGAATTTTAACCGCAACAGGCTGGTTGCCGCCTATTGCTATCTTGTAAAATGTATACCCGTGATCCGTGGCGGAGACAGGGATGTTGTAAAAATAAGTTTGGAAAAATGCGTGCGCCTTTTAAACAGAGGTCAGAATCTTATGATTTTTCCAGAAGGCACCCGCGCCCGTAAGGGCATGGTAAATACAAAGGATTATACTTATAACGTGGGAAGGTGGTTCTGCAAAATAGAAAATGTGCGGGTAATGTGCATCTATCTTCGCGGGGATCATCAGAAAAGCTACAGCGATTTTCCAAGGTTCGGCGAAAAATTCACCATGATGGTCGAAAGGTGCCGGCCGTATACAAACCTTAAGGGCCTGCGTGCCCACCGCGAATGTGCCGGCCAGATCATCAGGCATCTTGCCGATATGGAGAGAAGATATTTTGCTTTTTGTGGGCAATGATATAGTGGATCTGCTTGCCGGCAGAACAGCCGGTAAAAGTGCCGATCCGCGCTTTGTCGAAAGAGTGCTGACAGAATTGGAAAAAAGGGGCCTTAAAGGGGCCGAATCCGGGGACACTTACCTGTGGGCCCTTTGGGCGGCAAAGGAAACCGCATACAAGGCTCTTGCAAAGGTTTACCCCGGGATTCCATCCTGGCCCGGAAAATATGAAGTTATCCCCGACGGGGAGATTTCCGGCGAGTCGTGCGGGGCGGTGGTTCAAACCCCCCGGGATCCGGTCCGGGTGATTCTTTTTATAAGCAGGGACTATATTCACTGTATCGGCGGTGTGCCCGGCAACGTTAGCACGGATATGATCATCCATGGAGTCGAGGAAGTCGCCTCTTGCACCGGAGTCCGGGCGCGGGCGCGGGCGGAGTCAGCGGCGGCCCGTGGAGCCGCTGTCCGAAGCATTGCCGCGTGTATGGCCCTTGCCGAGAAGGATATAGATATCAGGCGTCACAGGAGTGACGGAAGGCTGGGGCCTCCCATGGTTTATATCGGGGGAAAAGCCGCGCAGATTGATCTTAGCCTCAGCCATCACGGCAGGTTTGCGGCTTTTGCTTTTATCCGGAATAAAGAAAAATGAAGATAACTTCACAGCGGCGCATCGGTTTTTTCGAGGTAAACGAGAATCTTGAGCTCCGGCCCAGGGCGCTGGTAAACTTTCTCCAGGATGCGGCAATTCTTCACTCAAAAAAGGCCGGATACGAAACCCCTGCTCTTATGGAAAAGCAAAGGGCCTGGATTCTGCACCGTATTGCCATTGTAATTGACAGAATGCCGGTATTCGGCGACGAGCTTGAAATCGTGACCTGGCATAAAGGGAGCAGGAAGTTAAGATCCTACCGGGATTTCGAGATTATGCACAACGGCGAAAAACTGGTTTCCGCCACAAGTTTGTGGCTTTTCATTGATACCGTCCGTAAAAAAATTTTAAGGCCCCCGCAGGATGTGGCGGAATCCTATACGGTTGAACCCGGGGATGCCATAGATGTTGACATTGACAGATGGCGGCCGGAAAACAGGTTTGAGCCGGAATCCACGCTTTTAATCCCCACCCGTGCCTCTGATTATGATCCCCTTGGGCACGTAAACAACGCCCTTTACCTGGATTACCTGGAAACCCTTACGGAGCGGGTTTTTGAGGCTCCCTGGAGGATGCACCGGATTCATATCCAGTACAGCAGGGAAATCACCAAAGATGTTTTATCTGTAAAAGCAGGCTTGAAAAATCAGGGGGATTGGTATATCTTTAAGATTAACTCGGACGCGGGTGAACATGCGGTGGGAAAGTTTCAATAGTCAATACCCCTCAACCTTGATGGACTTGTAAAAAGTCGATTTGCGACGGCAAAGTAAAAAGTTCAAGATCAAGGCGCGCAAAATCCCGAGGAATGCAGCGTACTTATATCGTACGTGAAATTCCGAGGGATGAAGCGCAACGCCGATATTGGACTTTTTACGAAGCCGTCAACCTTGAACTTTGAACGAGGTGGATTGCCGTTATGATGACCGCACAGCAGTATGAAGAAAGCCTTCGCAAATTAAACCTGGTTATCTACATGTTCGGAGAGCGCATCGAGAATCCGGTTGACCATCCCATTATCCGTCCTTCCATGAACGCTGTTGCAAAGACATACGAGCTTGCCCATCTGCCTGAGTATGAAGATCTGATGACGGCCGTATCTCATATAAGCGGTAAAAAAATAAACAGGTTTACCCATATTCACCAGAGCACCGAAGACCTGGTAAAAAAGACCAAGATGGGGCGTCTGCTGGGGGCGCATACCGGCTGCTGTTTTCAGCGCTGTGTCGGCATGGACTCCTTAAACGCCCTTTCCATTGTAACCCATGACATTGATGAGAAGCACGGCACTTCCTACAAGGAAAGATTTCTAAAGTACCTTGCCTATGTCCAGGAAAACGATCTGACCTGCGACGGGGCCATGACCGATCCCAAGGGGGACCGCTCGCTCCCGCCCCATCAGCAGCCCGATCCGGATATGTATATGCATGTGGTTAAAAAGACCGATAGCGGTATTGTGGTTCGCGGGGCAAAGGCGCATCAGACAGGTGCTGTCAATTCCCATGAAATAATCGTCATGCCCACAATCGCCATGCGCGAGGAGGACAGCGATTACGCCCTGTCCTTTGCCCTGCCCAGCGACGCCGGGGGTATTACCTATATAATGGGACGCCAGTCCTGCGATACCCGAAAGACCGAGCAAACCCTCCGTGATACGGGAAATCCGGCGTTTGGCGGCCATGAGGCACTGGTCGTCTTTGACGACGTCTTTGTTCCATGGGAGCGTGTTTTTATGTGCGGTGAATATGAATTTGCCGGCCCCCTGGTTGAAAAATTCGCTTCCTATCACCGCCAGAGCTATGCGTGCAAATCAGGAGTGGGCGATGTATTGATAGGGGCCGCCCAGACAGTTGCCGAGTACAACGGGGTTGATAAGGCATCTCATGTAAAAGACAAAATTATCGAGATGAACCATCTCAATGAAACCCTGTTCTGCGGCTCGCTCGCCTGCGCCTCGGAGGGCCACCGGGAACCCAGCGGAACTTACAGTGTAAACACGCTTCTTGCAAATGTGTCCAAGCAGAATGTAACCCGGTTTCCGTATGAAATCGCGCGGCTCGCCCAGGACGTGGCGGGCGGATTGATGGTTACGCTTCCTTCGGCCGCGGATTTCGTCTCCGCCAAGACAGGAAAGTGGCTTGCGAAATACTATAAGGCCAATCCCGAGGTTTCAACCGAAAACCGACGCCGTATCCTGCGCCTTATTGAAAACCTGACCCTGGGGACCGCCGCCGTGGGATATCTGACAGAATCCATGCACGGCGCGGGCTCGCCACAGGCACAGCGCATAATGATTGCCCGTCAGGCCAATATGAAGCAGAAAAAGAAGCTGGCAAAGAAGCTGTGCGGGGTTGAAGAACCCGAATGATGCAACCCGGGTTTTGCAGTTCTTTGCCTTAATCCGATCGGGTCACATTGACATGAACCCGGATCGGGGATGAGGCTTGATCGGCCCTTATGCCGTTAAAAATCGTGTTAAAGAGGCTGTCTGTAAGGGATGCGAGGTTTTCAGGCTTGCCGAGCAGGCTTTTGCGGGTAACAAGATGTTCTATGGTGCCCCATATCATGGCACGGAGAAGATACGGGTCGATATCGTCCCGGAACTCGTTGGTTTCCATGCCTTCCTCGATTACTTTTATGTAATTGCGGGCGGCAAGCCGGATTATTTTGTATGAATCGGTTTTTAAAAAATTTGGATTTCCCTTCAAAAGAAGCATGGCCACGGTTGCGTAGTCCGGATTGCTGTCATAGAGGTCAAGCTGCCGGTGGATCAGAAACCGGAGTTTGTTTGCAGCGCCCTGGATATAGTGAAGGATTTCGCGGTCTTTTTCCTCATATTCGCGTATGATTTCCGCGGGTATGGCAAACAGGAGTTCTTCCTTGGAGGAGAAATATTCGTAAATAGTCGCTTCGGAAACCTTTGCCTTTTTTGCAATATCTGCGACCGTGGCCGCCTGGAATCCCTTGCGTGCGAATATGTGTTCAGCGGCCTTTAAGATTGCGGCCCCTTTCTTTGAATTTTTTGGGTTTTTGGCGGCGGAGCGGGGTGTTCGGGAAGACATTATTTATCACCTGTATCATTGAGTTTTTTTATTATATAGAAATTATAATTGAGATTATTAGAATTAAACAGTTTATGTCAAGATGATTTTTTTAGTGTCACATTAAAAAATCGGGGTTTTTTCAAATTTCACTACGATTATTGCAAAAATAATATTGACAGCCTTGGGCTTCTTGGTTAGGTTCTGGAAAAATATTACTCAGGTGTTTAGTTCTAAGCGCAATGGTTGCAAACGATAATGGTGTTAGGAATAAGAAATAATGACTCATTACAAAATCAACCAGAAAGATGTATTTTTCATATTAAAGGAGCAGCTTGATTACGGCAGCCTCTGCGAACTGGAGCGTTATGAGTCGCTAACCGAAGAGACCCTTGACCTGCTGGTTAGCGAAGCCATACGTTTTGCCAAAAAAGCCGTGGCTCCTTTAAACGAGATCGGCGAGGAGAAGGGCCTGAAATTTGAGAAGGGCAAAGTTCTCTGTCCCCCTGAATTCCGCGAGGTTTTCAGGCAGTACGGCGAGGACGGCTGGACTGCGGCGGCCAGGGATCCGGAATATGGCGGGCAGGGTTTCCCCCATATGATGCGCATCGTGATAAACGATTTCATGTACGGGGCATGCCAGTCATTTAACATGGCACCGAGTCTTACCCACGGCGCGGCCCACCTCATAGAAAGCTTCGGAACCGAGGAGCTAAAACAGGCCTGTGTGCCGAGAATGTATAACGGAACATTTTCGGGCACCATGTGCCTTACCGAGCCCGAGGCCGGCTCCAATCTTGCAGCCACCCAGACCATGGCCTACCCCGAGGGCGAGCACTACCGCATAAAGGGCAACAAGATTTTCATCTCCTGGGGTGAGCACGATATCGCAGACAATAACGTTCATTTGATCCTGGCGCGCATCGAAGGCGCCCCAGAGGGAATAAAGGGGATATCTCTTTTTGCGGTACCCAAATACCGGCTCAATGAGGACGGCAGCGTGGGGGAGTTCAATGATGTTGTGTGCACGGGTATAGAGGAGAAGCTCGGGCTGCATGCATCTCCCACCGCGGCGCTTTCCTTCGGCACCAGGGACGGCTGCATAGGCTATTTATGCGGCCAGGAGAACAAGGGCCTTGCCCATATGTTCCAGATGATGAATTCCGCCCGAATCAATACGGGCGTTTCCGGCATGACACTGGGCAGCACGGCCTATTTAAACGCTCTGGAATACAGCCGGCAGCGCGTTCAGGGCGCTGACCTGGCAAAACGCAAAAGCGGCTACGTGACGATAATCAATCACCCGGATGTCCGCAGGATGCTTCTCTGGATGAAGGCGGCGGTCGACGGCATGCGTTCCATGATTTATACCTCGGCTTTCTGGGCCGATCTTGCCGAAGAAGGCCGGGAACCGGAGACCAGGGAGCATTACCAGGCGCTTGTGGATTTTATGACCCCTATAGTAAAGGCCTATTGTTCTGATACGGGATTTAAGGTTTGCGAGACCGCCATGCAGTGCCTTGGAGGATACGGCTACTGCAAGGATTATCCCATTGAGCAGTACCTGCGCGATGCAAAGATAATGAGCCTTTATGAGGGTACAAACGGCATTCAGGCCATAGACCTTATGGGCCGAAAGATGCGCATCAACGACGGGGCCATGTTTGCCGCCTTTACCAGGGAGATCGAAGGGTTTATAGAAAAAAACCGGAATCACAAGGATCTTGGCAATTACGTTGCCGCCCTTGGAGACGCCTTTGCCGAGGTACGGGAAATGGCCGACGAGATGCGCGACAAGAGCAAGGACGATCCCCTGCAGTGGGCGTCGTATACATATCCCGCGCTGATTTGTTTTGGGGAAATCATAATGGTCTGGCGGCTGCTTGACATGGCGCTCATAGCATACGAGCGGGCCGGGAAAAAGGGCAGAAAAAACGACTTTTACAGGGGCAAGGTGCTGCAGGCCACGTTTTTTGCCGATACCGTTTTGCCGCACGTCATTGAGCGCGCGTCAGTATGCATGCGTCAGGGCCGTGAGATAGTTGACATGCCGGATGCGGCGTTCTGATTTCGAGTCTTTTTAGGAGCGGATATGCCTGAAGACAGCGTTGTAATAGCGAGCGGCGTGAGAACCCCGGTGGGGGCGTACATGGGGGGCTTAAGGTCTGTTGAGGCCTATGACCTTGCATCTCTTGTATTAAACGAGGCGATATCCCGGGCGGGCATCGAGGCCGGGCAGGTGGATGAAGTCATAATGGGCCAGGCCTATCAGAATGGCGAATATGTCAATATCGCAAGGATGGCGCTTTTAAATGCGAACTGGCCCGAGGAAATTCCGGGCTTTACCATAGACCGCCGCTGCTGCACCGGCCTGGAGGTCATCAGGCTGGCGGCTTCGCTTATAAGAAGCGGAGATGCGGATATTGTTGTGGCAGGCGGGGTGGAGAGCATGTCAAATGCCGAGTTTTACCTGCCCGGGGAGATCAAGTGGGGGGTAGGTGGCAAAAAAGGCATGCCCAGGGGGCACGGCGATCTTTCCATATGGGGACTTCCATTCTATGACCGTATCCAGAGGGCCAGGGTCATGAGCCAGCCGGAGCACAGATACGGCCTGCTGCCTTCCATGATGTCCTGGGCTGAAACAGCGGCCACAGAGGAAAACATCACCAGGGAGCAATGCGACGCCTGGGCTTATGAGAGTCAGAAAAAAGCCTGTGCGGCTTGGGATGAGGGAAAATTCGCGGAAGAAGTAATACCCGTAAAGGTGCCGCAGAAAAAAGGCGATTCCGTTACCGTGGACATGGATGAGACACCGCGAAGAGACACCAGCTCTGAGAAGCTGGCAAGACTTAGGCCGGTATTGGGCGGGGTCTGCACAGCAGGCAACTCCTCCTCGGAAAACGACGGGGCGGCCGCTGTTGTTGTGATGTCCGCGAAAAAGGCGAAAGAACTGGGCATTAAGCCTTTTGTGAAGGTCGGAGCAATTGCCGCGGCCGGAGCCGATCCCACCAGGACGCATCTTACGGTGGGCGCGGCTGTGCGCAAGGTTCTTGGCATCTCGCGTATATCGCTTAAAAGCATTGACCTCATAGAGATCCAGGAGGCGTTTGCGGCACAGGTCCTTGCGGATTTAAAGGATATGGGCGTGGAGCAGGATGATTATTCCAGTGTTAATGTGAACGGCTCCGGAATCTCTCTTGGTCATCCCATAGGCGCAACAGGCGTCCGGGTCCTGGTTACCCTTATGCACGAGATGCGCAGGACCGGTGCGGCAACAGGGTTGGAGTGCATTTGCGGCGGCGGCGGCGGACTCGGTATTGCGGGTATATTTAAAAGAATCGAATAATTGAGGAGATTTTTAAATGCAGTTTGAGCTTTCCAGAGAACACAAAATGCTTCAAAAAGCGGTGCGGGAATTTGCGGAAAAAAAGATAGCCCCGAATGCCGATCAATGGGATGCCGATCATTACCTTCCGGTAGAAGAGGCCATAAAGCCGATGGCTGAGCTGGGATTCGTCGGCACCGTTATTCCCGAGGAATACGGAGGAGAGGATGCGGGCTGGATGGCCGCGGCCATTATCACGGAGGAGATAGCCAGGGTTTCAAGCTCGCTTCGGGTCCAGATCAACCTGATCGGTATCGGATGCGCCTATCCCATATATCTTTACGGCACCGAGGAGGCAAAGAAGAAATACGTGCCCAAGCTGTGCTCGGGAGATATGCTTGGAGCATTCGCGATCACGGAACCCAATGCCGGCTCTGACGTGCTTTCCATGGAGACGGTCGCAGAAGACAAGGGGGATCATTTCGTGTTAAACGGCTCCAAGACGTGGATTTCCAACGCCAACCAGTGCGATGTGGTCGTGATTTACTGCTATACCGACCGGGAGGCAAGGAGCAAGGGAATGTCGGCCTTCGTGGTGGAGCCGAAGAATTTTGCCGGAGTCACCACCACTGATCTCGACAAAATGGGCTCTCATTCCTCGCCCACCGGAGAGATCTTTTTTAACGACACCCCGGTGCCCAAAGAAAATCTTCTGGGTAACAAGGGAGACGGTGTTAAAATAGTTTTCAGTTCGCTTGCCAATACCAGGCTTTCAGCCGCGGCCGGTGCCCTGGGATGCGCCCAGGCGTGCTATGAAATAGCCCTTAAATATTGTAACCAGAGAACCCAGTTCGGCCAGCCCATCGGCAAGTTCCAGATGAACCAGGAGCTTATTGCAAAAATGGCCACGGATATAGAGGCGGCCCGCCTCATGGTCTACAAGGCCGCCTGGCAGAAGGATAACGGATATGTGAACAACGGATATGAAGTTGCCCAGGCAAAGTACATGGCGGGAGAGGTCGCCATGCGGTGCGCGGAATCCTCCATGCGTATTCTGGGTGCTTACGGTTATTCCCCGGAATACCCGTTGGCCAGGTATTACCGGGATATCCCCACGTATGTGATCGTGGAGGGTTCGGCAAATATCTGCAAGCATATCATTGCCAACGACAGGCTGGGTTACAGGAAAGCAAGCCGGTAACCCCGGAACCTTTGCCAAGATCAGGGGCTTTCAAGTGAAAGCCGTTGCTTGATAAATGGGGATTTGCCCTGAAAATCTTAACTACAAAGAAAAGCAAGGAGGGGAAAGTTATGAAAACATGGGTGCGTATTTCATGGATTCTGGCACTGGGAGTAATTGCGGCAATGATTTTCGGTTCGGGCGCGTGGGCAAAGGATAAAGAGGTCGTTATCGGCTTTACCGGGCCCCTTAGCGGACCCGCGGCCCAGTATGGCAAGGACAACGTAGCCGGCATGGAAATGGCGATCAAGGACATCAATGCAGCAGGCGGCATCGAGGTAGGGGGAGAAACCTACAAGCTGAGCCTTAAAACCTATGATGACCACATTGACCCCACTGCCGCGATAAACAACGCCAGGCGTCTTCGTGCAAGGGACGGGGCCAGGATAATCTTTAACCCGGTCTTCAACACCCTGGCACCGCTGATGGAAATCAATGAGCAGCCGGGCTCCGAGTTTCTCCTGATGGCTTACACAAGCACGCCCGCCATAGACTTCATTGACAACGACCTGACAATCTCCATCCCGCCGCCCTTTAAGGCTTATGCCTGGGCGTATGCCGACATTGCCTGGGAAAAGGGGTGGCGCAGGTGCGCAATGGTGGTGACCCTGGGTGCCTACGGAGATGAGTGGAGACAGACCTTTGCCAAGCATTGGGAGGAAATCGGCGGCAAGGTCGTGGCGGACAAACCGGCCAATTATTATACAGAGACCGACTTTTCTGCGCAGCTGGCCGCGGCTCTGGCAAAACAACCGGATTTTCTGCTTATCGGCGGGCCTTCCGATACCACGGCCCTTGTTATCGAGCAGGCAAGAGACATGGGTTTTGACGGAGGTCTGGTCATGGTCGACCAGGCAAAGATGGACTATATCGTGGAAGAAGCCTTTGGCGGCGATATGTCCAAGATGAACAACGTGGTCGGGGTTGCAAGAACCTTAGACATTGCCCCCAGGCACATAATCGAGCCTTTTCATAACAGGTATGTAGAAGAATACGGCAAGGAGGACACCTCGGAGAACGTGCTGCATTATTCGGCAATACAGATGCTGGCCGCGGCCATGGAAGAGGCGGGCACCGTGGATGATCCCAGGGCTATAAAGGCCGCCTTCAAGAAAATCCTTCCCATGGAGCATGAAAAAATGCTGGTGGCTTATATGGGAATCCTGGACACGCGGCTTCTGGTGCCCGGCACCGTCCAGGTTATTGAAAACAATGAGTACCAGACATCCGTCCAGAATATTTGGTGGGCGAAGGATGAAGAAGAATTCAAAGAGATTGTCGGGAAAATTCCGGAAAGGGATGTTATAAGCAAGTATTTACCTCTGGAGAGATATGTAGAGAAAGCAAAAAGCATGAAATAGCAGTATTGTATCACCCGGCGTTAGAAGGGCTGCGCCCGGCGGTCTTGATTGCTTAACCGGAGACCGGCCGCCGGCGCAGTCCAGGTTATATAAAACCAAACAGGAGGGGGAATTAAAATGAAAAGATTAAAACGATTTTCGCTGGGGATGGTATTTGCAACGCTGGCGCTTGTGTTTTTCTGCACGGGCGCATGGGCCGCAGAAGCGGTAATCGGGTTTACCGGGCCTTTGAGCGGACCGGGAGCGGGTTATGGACGCGACAATGTCAACGGGCTTCAGATGGCGGTTGACGACATCAACCAAAAAGGCGGCATTACGATTGGCGGGGAAAACTATACGTTTAAACTCGTAACCTACGACGACATGATTGATCCCAGTGCCGCGGTAAACAATGCAAGGAGGCTGCGATCCAGGGACGGGGTCAGGGTTATTTTCAATCCTGTTTTCAACACAATTGCGCCGTTAATGGGAATAAACGAGCAGAAAGGCTCCGAGTTTTTAATGATGGCCTACAGCAGCACACCCGCGATTGATGAAATCGACAATGATCTGACCTGCTCCATCCCGCCTCCCTTTACAGCGTACGTGCAGGCTTTTTCAGAGATTGCCTGGGAGAAGGGCTGGCGCAGGGGCGCCATGATTGTAACCCTGGGCGCTTACGGCGATGAATGGAGAGAGGCCTTCAAGCACAACTGGGAAAGAGAAATGGGCGGCAAGATTGTGGCTGACAAACCCGCAAACTATTACACAGAAACCGACTTTTCTTCCCAGATAAGCGCCGCACTTGCCAGGGAGCCTGATTTTCTTCTCATTGGCGGGCCTTCGGAACCTACCGGCCTTGTAATCGAGCAGGCCAGGAACCTCGGATTCGAGGGCGGTTTCGTTTTGGTGGATCAGGCCAAGATGGACTATATAGCTGACGTGGTCTTTGACGGCGATCTT
>JAIPDS010000124.1 GCA_021737565.1 Desulfobacteraceae bacterium
TGGACGCAGAACAGACCCAAAGTGATAGAATACGACCTGAAATGAAAAAGATTATAAGGCTGCCGGATTTACCGGCACGCCTGACTGAGCTGTTGGCAGCATAGCAATATCCATGCCAACCGTTATTTGCTATCATAGTAACCATCACCTAAAATTTTAGCCAATCTCCCGGGAATTGCGAAATTATAATAAACAAAATTCCGGGAGCGACGATATGAAGATTTAGCAAATATTTAAAAAAACAAGTACAAGGAGGGGGGAAATGAAAACCAACAAAAACCGCACTGGCAGATTTCGCCGATTTCTGAGCAATGAGCGCAAAAGCAGCCGGAATGAGGGGAAATGGCCTGACTGGAAGAAGGATCCCCGTGTGGCAAAATACGTAAGCCTCCTCAAGTAACTACTGCCGCGCCCCGGCCTCGCGGGGAGACCGGGGCGCATAATTTTAAAAAACTCCACGTTTGAATAAACCAAAAGCCTCAACTTCCCTGGTGTTTAGCCGCCGGTTTTTTATTGCATTCGACTACATCAATCATACTGTGAACTGCTGTAACTTTGTTCCGATTGCCGGGGCTGCGGCTCTTTTGTCTTTCACGTTTTGTTGATACATTCCAACGGAAAAGCAACTAACGGGGGTATCCATGAACCTGCCCGGACAGGACAGGATCAAAGAAATCTGCCAAATTTTTCATAATCTTTATCCCGGGGATGAATACGGGGATCTAGCCGCGCGTATCTCTTCGTACTGGACTGAGATGCTAAAGCGGGTATGGCGGTCCAAGCCATGGAAAATTAAAGAAAAGGACCGGGAACTGCAGAATAATAATGATCCGCTTTCCGGAATACAGCAAAAGACCATGGTTATTGCATATCCGGACAGTGTGTACCAGGAGGGAGAAAAAACACTTAAGACCCTGGACGGGTTCCTTAAGGATCGTTTCCCCGCGGCAGGAGGCATTCATGTACTGCCGGCCTGCCTGGTTGCAGAAAACCGGTTCAACGACGGATTTTTCTCCCAGATTAAAAGAACACGGATCCACCCGAGGTTCGGCACTAACAGGGACTTTGAAAACCTTATGGAAAACCGGGTCTCCATGGCGGATTTCGTGCTTAACCACGTGGATATTGAAAACCCGGTATTCCAGGCTTATCTGAAAGGAGATGACACTTCGGAAAGATGTTTTTACGTGTTTTCCATGCAGGAATACCAAAAAAGGCTTGCAGAAGGAGACTTTGACAATATTTTCCGTCCCCGGCCCCACCCTCTTTTCACCATATTCAGAAGGGAGCCGCAAGATCCCCGCTATCACGGCCTTTGCGCGGAAGAAAAGATAAAGGCCGCCACAGAGCTTCTTGAACCATATATCAGGGATACACGGTTAACAGGGATCTTATCGGTTTTTAACAAGGTCAGAAACGACCAGATGCTGCTTGACGAGGATTATCGAAGAATTGTCGGTTTCAGGGAATACATGGAAGAAAAGGGACTGGATCCGGATTCGGTTTTCAGACTTTCAGAGATCCAGGAAACCCGGCACCCCCCCCATATATCTTCAGAGATTCAATACACGGACGCCATAAACTTCTGCAAGCTGCGAGTTTTGACAGAAACACCGCCCTTGAAGCCGCCCGTGCTTATGAAGAAATTGACCGGCAGGTTTTTGGAGTAGTGGAAATAAGGGCGCTTACCACCTTCAGTCACGTGCAGGTGGATGTGAACACCTCCACTTACGAAGGCCTGAAAATGCTGTCAGACGATTTCCTGGTATCTCGGCATGGATTTGAACCTGCTGCGCCTGGATGCCGCCCATTATGCTTTTAAAAAATGGAAAACAGCCTGTTTCGGCCTGCCCGAGGTAAGAATGCTTCTTCGCATCTTAAATCTTTCAATAGAAGCGGTATCGCCGGGGATGGCTGCCAGCCTTGAAATAAACGACCGGCTGGAATTCGCACTTTGCCAGCTTAAAGACCCTTTATGCCAGGCGCCGGTAATCTATGATTTCCACCTTGCCTCAGTGCTGCCCGCTGTTTTTACATTTTCCGACGCCGGTATACTTAAACGCGCATTTGACCTGGTAAAAAAGCATAAAACACCCCGGGACAGGATACGTTTTACTGTAATAGAATGCCATGACGGGAAATCAATCCGGGGCGGCATGGGTATTTTGACAATATCCGAACAGCTCGGATTGATTAAAACTGTCAGGGCCAACGGAGTGCGGGTCAAATACAAGGCAGTACCCGACGGACAGATTGCAAAAGACGAACTTGAAAAAATCTGCATTGCGGCAGGCCTGGATCCCGGCACGGTACGGCGGAAACTCTTTCTTTTTGAAGCAGATCATAGCGGACTTTTATGTTTAAAGGAGCATATCAGACAACCTTCAGATATAGCCGGGCATCTCGGGATTTCAGAAGAAAAAATCCAAGAAGGCAGCGCGCTTGGCCTTCTTGCAGACCGCCTGGTCCGCGGCAAGGAGCCTTATGAGCTGTGTACATCAACATGGGATTCAATGCCGAGGCTCCGGGATATACACCTTGAGGCAGAAAGGTTTCTGGCATTTTATACCCTGGGGTTCGCGCTTGCGGGCAGAAATATAAAATCCATTTATTTCAACGACCTGGCAGCCCTGCCCAATGATTTCGAACGCATGAAAAAAACCGGGGAACTCAGGGATATAAAACGCACACGCATTAAACCCGAACACCTGGAAGTCCGCGAACTACGCGGGGTAATAAGGGACCCGGCCTCGGCCCGTGGATTTATAGCCAGCGGGCTTAACCAGCTTATTCACATAACAGACAATGATCCCGCTCTTTCACCCCGGGGAGAGGAAGCAGAACCGCTTTGTACAGAAAACCGTTGCGTAGCTGCGGTATATACCCGGTGCGGCAGGGAATGTACAATCACGGTGGTAAATACATCCCAGCACCAAAATCATGCGGAAATTGATTTAAAAGGCACCTGCACCAGGAAGGGGGAAATCTTAGCGGATCTTTTAACAGGGCAAAAGTTCGATCTTATGCAAAACGGGAAAATAAGCCTTGAATTGGACCCTTTTCAGCGGCTCTGGATAAAGCCGCAGGGCGCAAAACACTGATAGGCAAATTCCGCCCCGGACTCAGCCGTTTCTGCGAAGCAGCCTGCGAAGCCTGGAAAGCGACCGGGTATTTATGATATCCGCCCTGGTCAGCCAGCCGCGCCGGGCCGCTATGATGCCGTTATCCATGAATCCGAGGCCGTCGGTGCCGTGGGCGTCGGTTGAAAGCGCTATTTTAACCCCGAGTTCGGCTGCGATCTTGCAGTAATTGTGCGGCAAATCCAGCCTGTCGGGCTGGGCGTTTAACTCAATTACCACGCTTCGCTCCTTTGCAGCCTCGATTATCTTCTCAAGATCAATATCCATGGGCTCCCTGGTGTTAATCAGCCTTGAGGTGGGATGGCCCAGAATATCCATATTAGGATTGTCCATTGCCCGGATGATTCTTTCGGTCTGTTTTTTTCTGTCCAGGCGCTGCTGATAGTGAACAGAACAGACAGCAAGATCAAGCTCCCTTAAAACAGAATCCGGAAGATCCAGTGTTCCGTCTGCCAGAATGTCGACTTCCATGCCCTTTAAAAGACGAATGCCCTTGAGGGCCTCGTTTATACGGTCAATGTCTTCCATGTGGGCGCGGACAGCCTTTTCGTTAAGGCCTCCGGCCATTGCAACTTTCTGGGAATGCTCGGTTATGGCCAGGTACTCGTAGCCCTTGGCTTTTGCAGCCTCTGCCATCTCCCGCAGGCTGCCGTGTCCGTCTGTGCGGCGGGTATGGGCATGCAGATCTCCGCGTATATCGGATTTTTTTACCAGCACCGGCAGCCTGCCGTCTTCTGCAGCCTCTATTTCCCCAAGGTTTTCACGCAGCTCCGGCTCTATAAAAGAAAGGCCCACCGAGGTATAGACCTCTTTTTCCGTTTTTCCCGCAATCCGCTTTTCTCCCTCGTATACCCCGTATTCATTGATCCTGTAGCCGCGTTCAAGGCCCAGCCTCCGGACCGCAATATTATGAGCCTTTGAGCCGGTAAAATAATGCAGGGCCGATCCGTGGCTGACCTGAGCCACTATACGCAGGTCCACCTGGAGTCCGGAGCGAAGAATCACGCTGCTTTTGGTTTTTCCATGGGCAAGCACGTTTTTAACGCCCTCAAAGCGTACAAAGGCTGCCATCAAATCCTGCTCACTTCCCTGGCTGCAGGTGGCAAGAATATCAAGATCCCCCACGGTTTCCTTCCCCCTGCGAAAGCTGCCCACCACAACAATTTTCTTTGCCCCTCCAACTTCTTTCAGGTATTTTTGAAGACTTCTTGCAAAGGGTTCTGCATCGCTCCACAGCAGCCGCTTTTCACCTGATTTTTTAAACCGCTCCAGGGAATCAAGGATTTTCTGCTGGGTTTTTTCGCCAAAACCACTTAATCCGGCAATCTTATCCTGTTTTGCTGCGGATTCAAGCTCTTCAAGTGTTTTTACCCCGAGTGTTTTGTAAATCTGGGATATTTTTCTGGGGCCAAGCGAGGGCAGCTTCATCAGCTCCAAAAGGGATACCGGGACTTCTTTGCCAAGCTCCTTTAACTGGGCCAGGGTTCCTGTTTCCGCTATTTCCCTGATTTTGCCGGCCAAATCTTTTCCAATGCCCCGGTATCTGGTCAGATCCTCTCCGGCCTCCACCATCTTTGAAACCTGCTCCGGCATGGCTTCCACAATGCGGGCCGCTTCCCTGTAAGCCCTCACCCGGAAACTGTTCTCTTCCTTGATCTCCATTAAGTCCGCAACCTGATTTAAAATATCACGGACTTCATTGTTATGGATAATCATTGAAAAATCTCCGCCGGACTTTTTTTTCTTCTTTCTTGGCAGGCTCATCAATTAATCAAAGCGATATAAAAAGCTTTTTACGGTGCCATCTAAATTCTTTTGTATTTTTAATCCTCTACCTAACTACCGAGCGTTTCCGGGGCAGTCAAGCTTTTTTCATTTTCCTTTGTTGATAGCAAATGATATGACCGCAATTCATAGCAAATGATTTGTCCGCTTTTGCAAATTTTGGGTAAAACTACTTGGCAAAAAGGAGGTGCAAATGAGCCAAGTAGATTATCCAGGATTTGCCTGGAGGTGGGCA
>JAIPDS010000040.1 GCA_021737565.1 Desulfobacteraceae bacterium
AGCCAATAATGCCGAATCCATGATACAAAAGACTCGTGGACATATGCTGCCTCCTTTCTGTTTAGGTTTGCTTGCCTTTAAGAAAGGAGCACGTATGTCCACTTTTTTCAATTAAAAGTACGCTTCATCCGGAAGAACCGTAAATTTTATAACTCAGGGGATGTTCCTATTCTGTTAGCTTATTGAGATTTGCTCTTTGTTTCACAGCTTCTTGCAGCGGCTCTATGCAATCGGTGCTTTTCCCGGTTGTTAGATAGTCAATCATTTGAACGATTTAATAAAAATTTCTATCTTCGCTGTCAAGTCAAAGATTAGTGGTCGTAAATCAACAATAATTATAGAGTTTGACTCCGCCGGACACCGTAAGTGCTTGCAATTATTTCCGTTTCCTGTAGTACTGCATGGCCTCGGGCAGCATCTGTTTTATGCCGGCAATTCTTTTGTCGTCAGCAGGGTGGGTGCTTAAAAACTCGGGAGGACTTTTCCCGTCCTTTTTTTTCATCATCCGCTGCCAGAAATCCACAGCCTCCCGCGGGTCGTATCCGGCCATGGCCATGAATATCAGTCCGAGACGGTCTGCTTCTTTTTCCTGGAGCCGGCTGTAGGGGAAAAGTATTACTATTTGGGAGCCTGCGCCATAGGCTGCCATCCAAAGTTGCCTGGTGGTTTGAGGCTCCTGCTCCATCGCCTCGGACATTGCCACTGCGCCGAACTGAACAAGCAGTGCCTGGCTCATACGCTCGCTTCCATGATTTGCCACTGCATGCGCTATTTCATGTCCCATGACAACCGCAAGGCCGTTTTTGTCCCCTGCAACCGGCATAATGCCCTCATAGACAACAACCTTTCCTCCCGGCATGCACCAGGCATTTACGGAATCGTCTTTTATCAGGTTAAATTCCCATTTGTAATTTCGAAGCTGTTTTTCCATGCCGCGTTGCTTTAGGTAGGTTTCCACGGCATCTGCAATTTCTTTTCCCACCTGTTTGACCATCCCGGCTGCTTTTTGATCGTGACTTAATTCATGTTCTTTTAAAAACGCATCGTATTGCTGGTAGCTCATAGAAAGTATGGTATCCCCGGGAATCAGGCTGAGCTGTTTGCGGCCCGTAATAGGAACCGTGGTGCAGGCTGCTGCAAGCACGCAGATAACAAATATGACCGGAATCCATTTGATTAGGTCCGTTCGGCCCATGGCGGTATTCTCCTGTTTATAATTGCTGCTCATCGGCTTCTTTCATAAGCTTCATCAAGGCGGGTAAGGATGTAGTTTACAAGTGCGGCTTCGTTTGAATCCACGTCAAAGCAGTAGCCGTCTTCTCCCATAAGCCCTTCAGGCACCAGGTCCCCGAGTTCTTCGGGGTCGTTTATCATGCCTTCGTAAAAACATACCGAAAGCCAGCGGGGGCTTTCATCGATCACGTCGATTAATGCAAACAAGGGGCGGTGGGCCTGTCCCGCGCGGGCGGCCCGCAAAGAATAGGTCACCCCCGGCCTGGGGACAAAATCAAGAACAATATCACTGTACCGTCCAAGATGAGCTTTCAGTTCCAAAAAGACATTCCTGCATCCGTTTTCATCCTCTTTCCACTTGTTTATAAAATTTTCAAGTTCGGCCAGACTATCAGCCCCGGTCATTGCACTGCCCTTTCTAAAAAAGTCCAATATCTGCGTTGTGCTTCATCCTCGGAATTTCATCACGCCAACGGCGAGACTGCATTCCTTGAGATTTTAGCAAAAGGCATTTGATGAATCCCGAAAATGCTCAGGAGCGAAAAAACTGACCCCGACCGCAGGGTTTCCTTCCTGTAAAAACCTCAAATGAGGTTAGGAGTTTTTTACGAGTCCATCAAGAATAAAGAAAAAATTATGTCCTGCGCGGGGCAAATGTCAAGCCATCTTTGACGGCAAAACCGAAATATGCCGAAAATGATAGAAGAAAGACTGACAGGGTGGAAGAGTCATGCTTCGGGGTCGGCCGGGTTGATTTCGCGGTGATATCAGGATAGGGTGGGTGCCGTAAAGAGATGTGAGAATTTTGAGGCTCATGTGCGGGCTTTTAATCCGGAGGGAATATGAAAAACATGCGTACGTGCGTATCCCCTGACGGCTGCTTTGTATACGGCATCCACAGGCCGGGTTTTTTGGTGAAAAACCTGCGCGGACAGGATCGCATATACTATCTTGGCGCTTTTGAAGATGGTGTTACCTGCGGCAATCAGGTTAATTTTCCGAAAGAAGATATAGAGGTTCAGAGTGCTGACGCTGTAATTGAAATACCTAATCCGTTTCCCTTCAGGGGTGTTACATATATAAACACCAGGTGGGCCAATGAAAATGCAAAAGCTCCCGCGGAAAGCATCCGGCTGGCCGAAGCGCCCGGGGTTTCTTTTTCTTCGGTGATAGCGGAATGGAATAATGGAAGTAAGCCCCCGGACCGGGAAAAAAAACGCATGCTAAAGGCCCTGCCCGAGCCGTTGCAGCTTGCCCTGGCTGAAACCGGCACGGATCCGGACGACCTTGTGCGGCTGGCGCATATGGCCTGTGATTTTATCTTTGATTCGCATACCGGCCGTCCCGAAGGGCTTGTTTACATAAGGGACAAAAGCGGCAGGGCCGTGGCGAAAATCCACAAACCCACCCTGTTTGAAGTTCTTGCAAACAATCCGCATCTGCCGGCCGACTACAGGGAGGTCATGGTACTGCGGCCCGGGGTTCAGGGAGCAAACGAAATAGTGGGCGAATACATCGGAGAAAACGGCACTCCCCATGTATACGAATATTTGAGAAGCAACAGCTATATCCCATGGGGTCACTATGCTGCCAACATGGCCGAAGACAGTATCAGGTATTCGGCGGCAGATCTTGCGGAGAAAGACATGCACGGTATGCGCCATCTTTATTACCAGCGCACATACGTGCGCCTTGCACAGGATCTGGATGTGAATGTAAAGACAGAGAGAAGACAGTTCTCGGAAGACGAGCTCGAAGCCCTGCGCCTGGGGATAATGCAACTGCTTTCAGATGAGAAAAACCGTGAAAGCCTTGCTTTCAACCGCACCCTCTGGGGGTGGAATTACGGGTTTGACTATGCCCCCACCAAATACCGTCTTCATGCCTCCCATCAGCAGATTCACCATCAGTACGCAATGATCCCCAAAGCTGTTTCATCTCCGGGCGGCCCTGCACGGGGCATGGCCTCCTATGCGGCCGGAGACCTGGTTGAAGAGTTTATTTCAGAATACAGGGATATAACAGGAGTATGCTTTTTTGATGCCTATATTCATGCCATTGAAAATAACAGGCGCATTGAGGATTCGGGCCGAGGCGAAAGCAGCCTTGTCGTGTACTCGGACGAAAATGTAATAGTGTTTGTCCCCAAGGCTCAGACTTCCCAGTGGGAGCTGCAGGTGATGGCAAGGCCCCCTGTTGGCAATATTGTGGAGGCCGAGACCGGCATGCGGCGCAGTCTTGACAAGGCGATCCTTGAGGGTGCAAAGGCCCTGTGCCGCATGGGGGCGCGCATGATAACATTTTACGAAATTTCAAAGCGCATGGATTCCGAGGATCAGGACCAGCGCCTGCTCTATACCATTCTTCCCCGCCTTCCGGAGTCTCCGGGGGCTTTTTCAGAATCCCAGCTCCGCTGGATAAACGGCCATTATCCAGAGGATTTTGCCACGGCCTGCCGGCAGAATTTTTTTGCTTTTTAAGCTATTCCTTGTATATTTTATCCATCCGGAAAGCGGCGCTTACAGATCTTATATTACAAAATTGTAAATCAATTTAACAATTTTGTAGCTTTCTTTTCTGTTATGGCGCAGTTTGTACAAATATAATTCATTGTTTTTTTGGGTAATAATCAGTTTTCCAGGGAGATGGCACAGGTGTTGCTTTTCAATAACCGAAACGGAGGGAAAAGTTTTGTCACTACACGTCAGGGAAAATAATACGGCGGACCCCGCCGAAACATTGAAACTTCGAAGGCAGGAGCTGTTTGCTTCGGCCATGCAGTGGGAGCCCGCCGAATTTATCCGGGCACATGCGGAGTTATTTGATTCTTATTTTCAGCAGTGCTTTGCTTCAAGTCGGGTAGGACCCGAACTTGGCATCAACCGGAATCCATATGCGGTTATAGCCCTTGGGGGTTACGGCAGGGCGGAGCAGTGCGTGTTTTCCGACGTGGACCTTCTGCTTCTGTTTGAAAAATCAGTTCCCGCCGAGGCCGAGGAACTGGTCAGAGAATACGTCTACCCCCTGTGGGACCTGGGGCTGGAGGTGGGATATGCGATCCGTTCGTTAAGGGAATGTATAAGCATGGCAAGAGAGGACCTGGAAATATTGACATCTGTACTGGATGCCAGGTTTTTGTGCGGTATATCCTCTGTTTATGCCGCCATGACAGACCAGCTAAGGCAGCGGGTGTTGTCGCGGGCGCCCGGCAGGATCATGGGCTCGCTGGTGGAGAGAAACCGGGGCAGGCACGAGCGTTACGGCGATTCAACTTTTCTTCTTGAGCCGAATTTAAAGGAAGGTGCCGGAGGACTCCGCGACTACCATACAATCCGCTGGATCGGGCGGATCAAATACGACCTCAGGGAATTTCGGGACCTTGAGTATCACGGCGCCCTTTCAAGCGAAGAATACGAAAACCTGTGCGACGCCCTTTCCTTTATCTGGAAGATAAGAAACAGGCTTCACTATTTTACCGGCCGAAAGTGCGACCAGCTTTATTTTAATTACCAGGTCCGGCTGGCCGAGGAGATGGGGTTTGCTGAAAAAGAAGGCCAGTTGCCGGTGGAAAGGCTTATGAGCGAGCTCCATGCAAAAATGGGATATGTAAAACAGCAATTGGTGTTGTTTTTGTTTGAGTTGGGATTTGAAAAGCCCTCCCGCCGGAGTTTAGGCTTTCAAAGGTATCCGGAAACCCCGGGCATAGAGATAAGCAGGGGAGGTCTGAATTTTGAGTCGTCCGGCAGGATTATAAAGTCGCCGGTTTTGCTTATCCGAATATTCGAGGTTGCGGCAAGGCTGCGCATGCCGCTGACACGCGAGGCCGGCCGCCTGGTAAGGGAATTCGGTTATCTGGTGGATGATAAATTCCGCGAAAACCCCGAGGTGCGGCGGGCCCTTGAAAATATTCTCCAGATCCCCTCCGGGCCGGTAAACGTGCTTGAACAGATGCTGGATACGGGTTTCCTTGTGCGGCTGATACCGGAATTCGGAAGCATCGTGGACAGGATCCAGTTTGACGCCTATCACCTTTATCCGGTGGACAGGCACAGTCTGCGCACGGTTTATTTCATAAAATCTTTTGGAGATAATCCCCCGGAAGGCGTGGATCCGCTCTGTATAAAAATTTACAACGGACTGAAGCGAAAACATCTGCTTTTGCTCGCGGCCCTGCTACACGATATCGGCAAAAGCCGGGCAGACGGAAAGCACTCGGATACGGGCGCGAAAATGGCGGGCGCAATAATGAGGCGCCTGGGCTACGGTGGAAAAGAGGCGCGCCTGGTGTCGTCTCTGGTAGAAAGCCACCTGCTGCTGGTAAAGACTGCAAGCCGCCGGGATATAAACGACGAGGAGACCGCCATCAGGGTCGCGCGTGAGATTGGCAATGTCAATGTTTTAAAAATGATGTATTTGCTAACCGTGGCAGATTCCATGGCAACAGGCCCCAAGGCGTGGAACGACTGGACCGCTACCCTGGTGCGCGATTTCTTCTTAAAGATTCTCCATATCCTTGAAAAAGGAGAGCTTGCCACTACCGGTGCGGTGCGCAGGGTGGAGAAGAAAAAGGCATATGTGAGAAAGGCGCTGAATCTATCAGGGCCCGAAACAGAAGAATTGATCGGGGCCCTGTCTCCGAGATATCTGCTTTATGCCGATGCAAAGGACATTGTATCCCATATTGAGCTTTTTACGCGGCTTAACGGCCGGGAGTTTGTATGGGATATCACGGCTGACGAAAAATCCAAGACCCGCACAGTGGTTGTTTGCGCAAAAGACCGGCCCGGGCTTTTCTCAAAGTTCGCGGGAGTATTTACCCTGAACGGCATCGATATCCTTGATGCCCAGATATATACCTGGAAAAACGGCATTGCCCTGGATATTTTCACCGTAACCCCGCCTCCCGACCAGATTTTTGAAGAAGAGCGATGGCAAAGGGCCGCGCGGGATCTTGAAGCCGCGCTTAGCGGCGGGCTTGATCTTTCGCAGGTCCTTTCGGACAGGCAGGACAAAGCAGCAAGGGCCGGGGTGGACAGCCGTCCCAACAGGGTTGAAATAGACAATGAAAGCTCCAGCTTCTATACGATCGTGGAGGTATTTGCCTATGACTTCCCCGGGCTTTTGTACCGGATAACCGATGCGCTGACCAGAAACGGCCTGGATATATGGGTTGCAAAGATTTCCACCAAGGTCGATCAGGTGGTCGACGTCTTCTACGTCCGCGACGAGCAGGGCGGGAAGGCTGATTCGCCGGCAAGAGAGGAGCAGATACGGGAGCAGGTGCTATCCGTGCTGCCGTGATTTATGCCCGGATCAAAGAGGGTTTTTTAAATCTTGTAAAAGGAGAATACAATGATCAAAAAAATTTTATGCACTCTGTTTCTGCTTACTGCATCCGCGGCTCCGGCCTTTGCCGGCAAGGGCATGGATACAGGGGATACCGCCTGGATCATAGTGGCAACAGCGCTGGTTATGATGATGACCCCGGCCGGGCTCGCGCTTTTTTACGGGGGGATGTCCAGGTATAAAAACCTGCTAAACACGCTTGCCATGACATTTGTTGCCTATTGCCTGGCAAGTATTGTGTGGGTGGTATGGGGGTATACTCTTGCATTCGGCCCGGATAAGGCCGGAATAGTCGGAGGGCTAAATCACCTTTTGCTGGCCGGGATCGGGCCCGAAAGCCTGTCAGGCACCATTCCCACCCTGGTGTTTGTTGTTTTCCAGATGACGTTTGCCGCCATTACGGTTGCTCTTGTTCTGGGTGCGATTGTTGACAGGATGAAGTTTTCGGCCTGGATAATATTCACTGTCCTGTGGCTTACCGTCGTATACAGTCCCGTGGCCCACTGGGTGTGGGGAGGCGGCTGGATGCATGCCATGGGGGCCCTGGATTTTGCAGGCGGAAACGTGGTGCATATAAATGCGGGCGTGGCCGGGCTGGTTCTTTCCGTTGTGGTTGGAAAGCGGCTTGGCTATGGCAGGGAGGCAATGTTTCCCTCAAGTATTACTCTTACGGCCCTGGGGGCGGCCCTTCTGTGGTTCGGCTGGTTTGGCTTCAATGCGGGCAGTCAGCTGGCAGCCGACGGGGTGGCGGCCTCGGCCTTTCTGGTTACAAACACGTCTGCGGCAGTAGGGGCCCTGGCCTGGATGTTTGCGGAATGGTTCGTCAATGAGCGGCCAACCGTGCTCGGACTTGCCTCCGGGGTGGTGGCCGGGCTGGTTGCCATCACTCCGGCCGCCGGGTTTGTCAATATGCCATCTGCCCTGTTAATAGGCGCGGTCGCAGGGGTGATCGGGTTTTACAGTGTCTCCACACTCAAAAATAAACTCGGATATGACGATTCACTTGACGCGTTCGGAGTCCACGGAATCTGCGGCATATGGGGAGCCCTTGCTACCGGTATATTTGCTGATCCGGCAATAACAGCGGGGGCTGCGGGGCTGCTCTACGGCAACCCGAAACAGTTGGTAATACAGATTATTTCGGTTGTCGCTACCATAGCGTTTACTGCTGCGGCCACGTTCGTTGTGGTTCTGGTCACCGGCCTGGTCGCAGGCGGCCTGCGGGTGGAAAAAGAAAGCGAAATCACCGGCCTGGACGGTGCAATCCACGGCGAAAGGGCTTTTGAAATAAGCGGATAACAGGTTTTTAAATCCGGCGGGATTTGGAATCACCGCCGGATAACTTACTTATATACCGAATTTTTATTACAGGAGGAAGGATCATGAAAAAAATAGAAGCCATCATCAAGCCGTTTAAGCTCGACGATGTGCGCCAGGCATTAAATGATATAGGCATCCAGGGCATGACCATAACCGAGGTCAAGGGTTACGGAAGGCAGAAGGGGCACAAGGAGATATACAGGGGGGCGGAGTACCTGGTTGATTTCATGCCCAAGATAAAACTTGAAATTGTAGTTCCGGCAGACCGGGCCGAAGAGGTTATAGACACGGTTCGCAATGCCGCCAACACCGGCAAGATCGGCGACGGCAAAATATTTGTGATTTCCCTGGAGCGGGTGATAAGGGTCCGCACCGGGGAGACCGACAACGAAGCCATATAAGAACTGTTTTTAATGATCTGATATTTGCTGTTCGGATTTAATTTGTAAATTTAAACCCATGGGAGGAAAAAAATGAAGCAGCCAAAAGACGTGCTCGAATTTATCAAGAAGGAGGACATCCGGGTGGTGGACATCCGGTTCATGGATTTTCCCGGCATATGGCAGCATTTTACAGTGCCTGTAAGCGAGGTGGAGGAAGACTCCTTTGAAGACGGCTACGGGTTTGACGGATCGAGCATCAGGGGCTGGCAGCCGATTAATGCAAGCGACATGCTTGTGGTGCCTGACCCGTCAACAGCGAAGATCGACCCGTTCTTCGGGGAAAAGACCCTGGTGCTTATCGGCAATATAGTCGATCCTGTAACCAGGGAAGCCTATTCCCGGGATCCGCGTCATGTGGCACAGAAGGCGGAAAATTACCTGAAGCAGAGCGGCATCGGGGATACGGCTTTTATCGGGCCCGAGGCGGAGTTTTTCATTTTTGACGATGTCAGGTTTGATTCCCAAAGAAACAGGGCTTTCTATGCAGTGGACTCGGTTGAAGGCGTCTGGAACACGGGCCGCGACGAAAATCCGAATCTGGCCTACAAGCCGCGGCACAAGGAAGGCTATTTTCCTGTCCCGCCAATGGACAAGGGCCAGGACATCCGAACCGAGATGATGCTTACCCTGGAGGATCTGGGCATTGACGTGGAATGTCAGCATCACGAAGTTGCAACAGCGGGCCAGGCAGAAATCGACATGCGGTTCAAGCCCCTTCTTCAAATGGGAGACCAGCTTGTATGGTTTAAGTACGTGTTAAAAAACGTTGCCCACAGGCACAACAAGACGGTTACATTTATGCCGAAGCCTCTTTTCGAGGATAACGGCACCGGCATGCACACTCATGTCAGCATCTGGAGAGACGGTAACCCCCTGTTTGCGGGTGATAAGTACGCAGGCCTGTCCCAGGAAGCACTTTACGCGGTAGGCGGCATTCTAAAGCACTGCAAGGCGCTTTGCGCTTTTACTAATCCAACCACGAACTCTTATAAAAGGCTGGTGCCCGGCTTTGAGGCACCGGTGAACCTGGCTTATTCAAGCAGAAACAGGAGCGCCGCAGTCAGGATCCCCATGTACTCGGCCTCTCCCAAGGCAAAGCGCATAGAGTTCAGGACTCCCGATCCCTCCTGCAACGGGTATCTGGCTTTTTCGGCGATTTTAATGGCCGTGATAGACGGAATCGAAAACAAGATCGACCCGGGAGATCCAATGGACAAAAACATCTATGATCTTCCGCCTGAAGAGCTTGCCCAGATCGATTCCGCACCGGGCACCCTTGAAGAGGCCCTCCAGGGGCTGGCAGATGATCACGAGTTTCTGCTGAAGGGCGACGTGTTTACAAAGGACGTGGTTGAGCGCTGGATTGAATACAAAACAGATAAAGAAGTAAATGCCATAAAGCTGCGCCCCCATCCCCACGAGTTCTTCCTTTATTACGACATATAGCCCCGTTGCTTTCGACAGGCAAACAGCACAGAAGGCAAAAGGCGGCCCCTGACAAAGGGGCCGCCTTTTGTTTCGGATTTATTATTTTTAAACTGGTTGAGCTTCGGAAAAACGGTTATAATTGTGTCGTGGTTTTTCGTTTTGGGTTGATCGCTGAATATATGGCAACCAGGGGGAAAGGGGTTTTTATGCAGACCGGAAAGGTTACCGATTACATAGTTGACTGGCTGCAGAGATATGCCTCCAATGCCGGTGTGAAAGGATTCGTGGTGGGCATTTCAGGCGGGGTGGATTCTGCTGTAACATCCGTGCTTTGCGCGAAAACCGGTTTTCCGGTTATGGCCGTCACCATGCCGATCCGCCAGGCAGAATCCCAGAAGACGCTTGCCGAAAAACACGTTTCATGGCTAAAGCAGCGTTTTGACAACGTCACGGGCCACCGAGCGGATCTTACCGCGGTTCTGGAGGCGTTTGAAAAAAGTCTGCCGGCCGATATCCAGGATGATCTTACAATGGCAAACACCAGGGCCCGTATCCGGATGGGCGCCCTGTATGCTTATGCCGGTCATTACAACATGCTCGTGGCCGGAACAGGCAACAAGGTGGAAGATTTCGGGGTGGGTTTTTTTACCAAGTACGGAGACGGGGGAGTTGATATAGCACCAATTGCCGATCTTATGAAATCCGAGGTCTATGAGACCGCCCGAGAGCTTGGTATCATTGCAGAGATTATCGGGACATCTCCCACTGACGGACTCTGGCCTGACAGCAGAAGTGACGAGGAGCAGCTCGGGGCAACCTATGATGAACTGGAATGGGCAATGAGGTTTGAAGAGCAGAGCGGGAATGAAAAAGATCTCACAGAGCGTCAAAAGCGGGTGCTCGGGATTTTCAGGCGATTTAACCGCAAAAACCGGCATAAGATGGAGCCCATACCGGTGCCGGTGATTCCCGGGGAATATAAATCCTGAAACAGCGTTAAAATAACCTGATAAAGGAAAATAATTGTTTTGGAATCCTGGATTTTTTTAACTGATGTTCTGATACTTCTGGCAGGGGCTTTTATATTCGGTATCGCGGCCCAGTTTTTAAGACAGAGCGCCATAATAGGCTACCTTCTGGCGGGCGCGATTTTCGGCCCGTTTCTGTTTCATCCCGACCCCCTGATGCACGTGGCAGAGATGGGTGTGGCCCTGTTGCTGTTTACAATCGGGCTGGAATTCTCCTTTACGCGCCTGCGCCGTCTGGGTTCCATTGCGCTGGGGGGAGGCTGCCTTCAGATAGGCTCCACAATGTTTATCACGGCACTGGTTCTGGGTTTTTTTGTAAACTTTAGTACAGCGCTTGCCCTGGGCGCCATGATCGCGCTTAGTTCCACGGCGGTTGTGCTTCGCATCCTTGTCGACAGAACAGAGATTGATTCGCCCAGGGGCAGAAACGCCCTGGGGATACTGCTGCTGCAGGATATAGCGGTTGTTCCCCTGGTTTTGATGGTCACAATGATGGGGCAGGCATCAGGCGGATTCCATGATATCGGCCTGCAGATCCTGAAGGTTCTGTTCGGCGCTGCGGCACTGGTGGTTTTGTTTTATGTTCTTTTCTATCTTATTGTGCCGCGATTTCTTTTTTCCGGAACCATCCAGCGCAACCGGGACCTGGTTGTTCTGCTTGCAATCATTTCTGCCATAGGATCATCCTGGCTTGCCCACGAACTGGGTCTGTCGCCTGCACTGGGGGCTTTTATAGCGGGCATGATGCTTGCCGAGTCCCCTTTTGCCGCCCAGATCAGGGCAGATATCGGCTCGATTCGTACCCTTTTCGTGACCCTGTTTTTTGCCACCATTGGTCTTCTGCTTGACCCTCAATGGCTGCTTTACAATCTACATTGGGTTCTTGTCGGGCTTGTGGTTGTCGTGCTTGTCAAAACTGTCCTGATATACGGGATTGCACGGTTTTTCCGCAGGCCGCCTGTCGAGGCCCTGGCCACGGGCATCACCCTTGCCCAGGTGGGGGAGTTTTCATTTGTGCTGGCCACGGCCTCAAGGGATCTGGCCCTTATAACACAGGAGATTTTTTCCCTTATCGTCTCAGTGACCATTGTATCAATCTTTATTTCAACTTATATGGTAAACATGGCCCCGGCCCTGGCCCGCGGTCTTCTTGGAAAGAAAAAACGGTCTGAATATCAACCGCTGCAGGAAACCGCCGCAGATACCGGCCGGAGCGACCGCATACTGGTGGTGGGCTTTGGTCCCGCAGGCAGGCGGGTGGCAGATGCCCTGATCGAGCATAATATTCGGCCCGAAATAATAGAGATGAACCCGGTCACCGCGATGATGGCGCGCAACAGGGGGCTTTCGGCTCATATAGGAGACGCCTTAAACGAGGAAGTCCTGGAGCACGCGGGTATAAATAACGCCTGCCTGGTGGTAATTACAATCCCTGATCCGCGGATGGTTATTTTCCTCATAGGGCTTGTAAAACGCCTTGCAGAAAGAGCCGTTGTTGTGGCACGCTGCAGGTACAACATGTACAGAACTGACATGGAAAGTGCGGGGGCGGAAGTGGTGGCAGACGAGGAGAACATGGTTGGCATGCACCTGGCCGAAGCTGCGATTGCCACCCTTAAGGAGGCCAACAGCGAGGAAATGGCCTGCGCCCTTGGAATATCAGGGGTTTAAATCCCCGCCCCGCGATATTTTTGATCAGCAGCAGGAGGCGCTTATGCTCGGCGCAATTGCAGGAGACATAATAGGTTCTGTGTATGAAGCCAGGCCGGTCAAATCAAAAGATTTTCCTCTTTTTCCCAGAGGGTGCACTTTTACGGACGACACTGTTTTGACAGTGGCGGTGGCCGATGCCATACTCAATAATTCCGGCTATACCGACAAGTTCCATGAATACTTTGAAAGATATCCATATGCCGGTTTCGGCGGATCATTCATGCATTGGGCAATGAAGCGCTTGCGCGAGCCTTATTACAGTTTTGGAAACGGGTCGGCAATGCGGGTAAGCCCGGTGGGATTTGCATTTGACGAATTGGAAAGAGTGCTGGCAGAGGCTGAAAAAAGCGCGGCCGTGACCCATAATCACCCCGAGGGGACAAAGGGCGCCCAGGCGACAGCATCTGCCGTATTTCTTGCGAAAACAGGGGCCGGCAAGAAGGAAATACGGGATTTTGTTGCGGGAAGTTTCGGCTACCGGCTTGAAGAGCCTTTGGAGGATATCCGCAAGACATACCGGTTTGACGTGACCTGCCAGGGCTCGGTGCCCCAGTCGGTAATTGCATTTCTTGAGGGCAAAAACTGGGAGGATGCGGTAAGAAACGCTGTATCCCTGGGAGGCGATGCAGATACCATGGCCGCAATTGCCGGGGCAATTGCGGAAGCATATTACGGGATGCCCGAAAACATAGCTCAAAAGGCCCTTTCGTTTTTAGATGATGCGTTAATACAGGTGGTGGACGGGTTTGCCCAAAGATTCATGGTTCCTTATAAGAAATTTCATTATTATCCGGGAAACAAAGAATCATGACAAGTGAGCATAATAACGCTGACGAAAAATGGATCGATAAACTGATCCGTTTTTTCAGGCAGATGCCCCGCAGGAAACCCGATGCTTCGGAGACCGATTATTCGGGCTGGCACCAGAGCGAGGAGCAGTACCAGAAAGAGCAGGCTGAGTGGCTAAAACAGGTAAGAGAGCGCAAAAAAAGGAAAAAGCCCGAAGATGAGAGAAGCCGGAAGTGAAGGGCGGGAGTCCCTGGTCCGCCTGGTCGCATGGTGGGGGCTTGCAGTCAATCTGCTGCTTGCGGCCTTTAAAGTCGCGGCCGGATGGCTGGGCAACAGCCACGCTGTGGTGGCCGACGGGATACACAGCGTTACTGATATAATCACCGACGCGGCGGTAATCCTGGGCTCTTATTTCTGGTCCAGGCCTGCCGATGATACCCACCCTTACGGTCATAAGCGCCTGGAGACCACCATATCCATATTTATCGGGGCAATGCTTTTCCTTGCCGGGGCCGGCATCGGCTGGGAGGCGGTTACGTCCATATACAAGCCGCATGCCGGGCATCCCAAAATGATAGCTTTCGTGGCTGCCGCAGTATCAATAGTGGTCAAGGAGGCCCTGTATCAGTGGACCCGGAGCGCGGGCCGGCGGGCCAAAAGCGTGTCGTTGACTGCAAATGCGTGGCATCATCGCCTTGACGCATTCAGCTCTTTTCCTGTGCTGGTGGCAGTGGGTGTTGCTTTTTTCTATCCTCAATTTCACCTTCTCGATCATGTGGCCGCGTTTTTTGTGGCCATACTCATCTGTTACGCATCCATAGGGATCATTCTTTCAGGATTCAGGGAACTTGTGGACCAGGGTGCACCGTCGGAGGTATGCCAACAGATACGCAATATAGTGATGAGTCATCCGGCGGTCCGCCAGGTGCACAATATACGCACAAGGTATGCAGGAAGCCTGCTGTGCGTGGATCTCCACGTGGTGGTGGACAGCCTGATGACCGTATACGAGGGGCACAGGGTGGCAGAGCAGGTAAAGAAGATGCTGCGTGAGCAGGGGCCTGATGTTCTGGATGCCGAGGTCCATATCGAGCCGGCGGAAGCGGCGGTTAAGGAAACAGTTAAAACCGCTCAATGAGCTTGTCTATGAGATATGAGCTTTCCCGTATGGCCTGTTCGCCAAACGGGCCGAACCATTCCGCGATTTTGTTGAATTCCGATATAAAGCGTTCCCTGTCGCCTTTTTCCACCATGTCCAGGTTTTTGTAGATGTTGTGTATGTAGGACTTTAAAAGTTCCCGTCTTCTTTCTGATGCAAAGATGATTTCCGCATACATTGCCGCGTCCTGGGCAAACAGCCTGCCGACCATGCCCAGTTCCAGGCGGTAGATGGGGCTGGAGAATTCCAGAGTTCTTGCAATGGGAACCTTTTTTTGCTCCAGGAACTGGCCGAAGGCAAATGTGGCAAAATGACGCAGGGACTGGACCACTGCCATTATATCGTCGTGTTCTTCCGCTGATGAGGTAACTACAACCGCGCCCCAGGCAATAAACTGGTCAAGGACCCATTGGCAGGCTTCCTGGTTGCGGCCCGGGGTGGCCACCACTATCTGTTTGTCAAGAGAGGAGGTGGTCGGGCCGAAAAGAGGGTGCAGGCCAATGACCGGGCCCTTGTGGACCTTTAGCATGGTATCAAGGGGCTCCTGCTTTATGCTGGTGATGTCGGCCAAAACTGTATTTTCAGGCAGGTGAGGGGCAAGGGCGGATACTATTTGGGTGGTTTTTTCAATAGGTACGGATACAATGGCCAGGTCCGCGTCTTTGCACAGCTCTTCTGCCCGCTCCCGGTCATTTCTGCCCATCAGGCGGACATGGTAGCCGGCCCGGCAGAAGCAGGCTTCAAAATACCGTCCCATTTCCCCGTAGCCGCCCACTATCAGGACGACTGCTCCGGGCTTTACCCCTTTTTCCCGCATCTGCCCGGTCTGTTCCACTCTGGACTGGCGAAGAATCGTTCTGTAGAGCTCCTCTATAAAATCCGGATCCAGGCTCGCCCGCCTGCCCTGTCTGCGCCTGGCCGAGATCAGGTCCTCTTCCCTGGCCGGGTGATAGACAGGCAGATGATGCTTTTTCTTGATATTTACTATCCGGCTGACAAGCTCCATGCGCCTTGCCAGAAGAGATACGATTTTTTCGTCCGCCTCGTCTATTTTTTTCCGCAGGACTTCGAGTTCCCTCTCGTTTCCGTCGTATTTTTCATCAGTCATAATTTTTTCCTTGACACAGCCCTGTTGATAACCCAAACAACTTCACGATGATATAGAAACACCCCAGAATGTCAAGGATAACAGCATGGTCTGTAAAATGAAGAAGCGGGATTGTGCTTTGCGCATGACGGTGAAATGCGTTATTGTGAGTTTTCAAATACTGAAGTTATACCGTGGTCGGAAGGATCGCATATGAAGCCAAGAATATTTATTTCTCTTTTGGCAGGTGCGGTGCTCTCAGGCATCGGGTTTTATTTTGCCTTTCGCAACGTGCCGATGGAACTGCTTGCAGAAAGCCTGGCCGGGGTAAATTTTTTCTGGTTGCTACCGGGGGCCGTGGTTGGTCTTTTTTCGTTTGCGGTAAGGGCTATGCGCTGGCGGCTGATCCTCGGCTCCACCCTGAAATTGAGTTTTTTTTCAGCCTTTCACCCTGTGATGATCGCTTTCATGATAAACTCGGTACTGCCCGGACGCATAGGCGAACTTGCAAGGCCGGCTATAATAAAAAAACAGGACAATGTCCCTTTTACCCTCGGTCTTACAACTATTGCCGCAGAGCGTTTTCTTGACGCCATAACTCTTATTCTGCTTTTTGCATGGGTGATTGCAACCGTGCACATTGATCCCGGGCTGGAGGCCGGATTCCGGGGACACCGGTTTGACCGCCAGACCCTGGAGAATCTTTCGGCCGCCCTGGTAAGGTTATGCATTATAGCGGCGGCGGTTATAGCTGCTGTCAGCATTCCCGCTGTTGAACGGTTTTTAAAGAAAATTATCACCAAAACGCCTTTTGTGGTTTTGCCCCCAAAAAGCCGTCTTGCAAGAAAGATGCACCAAAAGATTTCCATACCATTGGTCAGCGTACTTGATAACATTCTGGCGGGAATTTCCATGGTAAAGCAGCCGGTAATGCTGTTTATGTGCGTGTTTTATTCTTTTGCGATCTGGCTGTTGCAGGCTTTTGCCCTGTATGTTCTTGCCATGGGCTTTGCCGGCATTTCTCTGGGATTTGCAGAGATGACCTCGGTGTTTATTATTATTTGTTTTTTTATAATGCTTCCCTCGGTGCCGGGATACTGGGGCCTGTGGGAGGCGGGCGGGGTATTTGCCATGGCCCTTTTCGGCGTGACCTCAAACCTTGCCGCGGGATTTTCCATTGTGAGCCATGTAATGCTTATAATTCCGGTGATAATTACGGGAGTCTTTTCGGCGGTTGTAACCGGGGTAAATATATTGAAAATAGCCTCGCAAGAGGACGCCGGCGGCGGTGATACGGCAGAAAGGCGATCCTGAATCCGCTATAACAGGAGCTTTTCGGCCTGTTTTCCCGGCAGAGGTTCGCTGTAGAACCATCCCTGGCCGTATTCACATTCCATTTCATGCAGGGTTTTTACCTCTTCGTGCTTTTCCAGGCCTTCGGCAATCACTTTCATGCCCAGCCGGTGGGCCAGCTCTATGGTGCTTCCTACGATGGCCTGGTTGCGTGTGCTCATGTGTATGCCGCGGATAAGGGATCTGTCTATTTTAAGCGTGTCAAAAGGAAATTGGTTAAGGTAGTTTAATGAGCAATATCCCTTTCCGAAATCATCAAGAGAGGTGCGGACATTTATGTAAGACAGCTCATTTAAGATTTCAGACAGGCGCGCTGTATTTTCAATAAGGGCGGTTTCTGTAAGTTCCAGGCTGATATGCCGGCTGCTTGCACCTGTTTTTTCAAGTGCACCCTGCAGCATGGGAAGAAAACCCGGATCTGCGAACTGGTGCGCGGATACATTGACGCTTATGGTAAAATTGTTACTTTCCTTTATTTGTTTTTTCCATTCGGCCACCTGGCGGCAAACCTCGTGGAGAACCCAGTTGCCCAGCGGGATAATCAGCCCTGTATCTTCTGCAATGGGAATGAAACCATCGGGCATTATCATGCCTTTTTCCGGATGAATCCATCTGACCAGTGCCTCGTATCCCGCTACGCTTTTATTTTCTATATTAACAATTGGCTGATAATAGATCAGGAACTGGTGGTTGTTTAAAGCCCGGCGAAGATCCGGCTCCAGGGCCAGCCTTCGCATGGCTTCCTGGTGCAGGGTATCGTCAAATATCTTGAATCCGCCTTTCAGCCCGGCCCGGCTTGCTGCCAGTCCGGAGTCCCGATACATTATTTCGGCGCTTTTGTACGGCGGATTGTTGTAAACCACTCCCACGTTGACCCTGCCTGTTATTTCATGTCCCGCAAGATTCATGGGAGAGCTGAGGGTTTCATAAATTCTTATAGCCGCGGCATTGCCTTTGGCTGCAGAAGGCAGGTCAAAGAGCAGAACTGCAAAGGTCTGCTCGCCGGTTCTGGCAAGAAGCGCATCGTCGGGGAGGATACCGCGCAGCTGCTCGGCCCGTTTTACCAGGTATTCATTTGCAGCCCTTCTTCCCAGGGATTCAAATATCATGTTATACTTGGCCATTTGCACGCATAGAACAGCAAACAGGGAAGGCTTACGGTCGCTTCTGTGGATCTGTTCGGTCAGGCGCTGGAGAAAATATCGCTGGTTGGGCAGCCCGGTTGCCGAGTCGTACGTGTTGAGATATTCTTTTTCAATATCCTGAAGCCGTTTTTTTTCCAGGCTGGCAAGGATTCTTGCACGCAGCATTACGGGGTTAAACGGTTTTGTAAGGTAGTCCTCGGCGCCCCGTTCAATGCAGGTAACGGCGCTGTCCATGTCGTCCACCGCCGTTACCATGATTACAGGTATGTGCCGGAGATCGGGATCGGCCTTCATTTTCTTTAAAACTTCATGCCCGTCTATCTCCGGCATCATCACATCAAGCAACACCAGATCAATTTTTGTTTTTTTAAGCTGTTCCAGGGCCTGCCTTCCTGTTCCGGCCTCGTAAACAGAGGAGGCCCCTATCTTTGACAGCATCTTGACCATGGTGGCCCTGGTGGATTTAACATCCTCGGCCACCAGGATTGCAACATCATTGTTCATAAGAGGTTTTGCCTATTCGCCCTTGAATACAGGCTTCCGTTTTTCCAGGAACGCGGTAAATCCTTCTGCCGCGTCCTTTGAGGAGCCGGCTATCCGGCTTCCTTCTTGCTCGACTTTAAGTCCCTGCTCAATTACGTCATACATGCCCGCGCTCATGGCCCGAAGAACACAGCCCACCGCAACGGGAGGTCTTTCCGAAAGTTTTTGGGCAAAAGCCGCGGCTTCCTCCATTAATTTTTCCGGCGGCACTATCTGGTTTACCAGGCCTGCTTCCAGGGCTTCGGCCGCGCTTAGCCGCTTTGAGAAAAGGATCATGTCCAGGGCTTTTGTCCTGCCCACTTCTCTCATTAGGCGCTGGGTGCCTCCCCAACCCGGGATGATGCCCAGGTTGAGTTCCGTGAGGCCGATCTGGGCCTTGGGAGAATCTGCCATGATTCGGAAGTGGCAGCAAAGGGTAAGCTCAAGGCCGCCGCCGAAAGCATGTCCGTTTATAGCCGCAATAACAGGCTTCTCAAATCTGTCAATCCGTGTCCACAGATTCTGGCCCTTGGGGATGGTTTTTTCCGAGTTGGCCGAGTCCTTTACGTCAAAGCCGGCGGAAAAGCATTTTTCCCCCGCACCTGTCAGGATTACAACCCTTACGTTTTTGTCGCTTTCAACCTGGTCGAGCTTTTCCTCGAAGTCCTCCAGGGCCGCCAGGTTCCAGGCGTTTGCGGGTTCGCGGTTAAAAGTGATGGTCGCGATATGGTCGCTGATGTTAAGAATGTTTGTTTCTTCAGCCATAACTGCTCCTTGCGGGTTGGGGTTTTTAATTTATATTTTCGGATCCTGCATTGATTGTTACAGGCAGCCGAAACCGGTTTCTTCTATTTCAACCGCCGCTCCGCAGCCGTCCTTTATGGAATCCAGTCTTCCAAGGGTTACCGGCAATACCGTTCTGACATAGAATTCGGCGGTCTTGATCTGGCCCTCGTAAAAGGCCTGATCCTTTTTCTTAACCTTGCCCGCCAGTTTTTCAGAAGCTATCTGCGCCCTCCACAGAAGCATCCAGCCCAACATTACATCTCCTATAACATCTAAAAACGGCCATGAATGGGCAAAGGCGGTTTTCATGTTCTCAGACAAGGCGTTTTTACCGAGCCACATTGACACTTCCCCAAGTCTGTCAACCACATTATCCACCTTTTCTGCCAAAGGTGCAAGAGTTTCGTTTTCTTTTGCAGAAGAAACCGTTTTTTTCATTTCACCAAGCAGGTTTGCAAATATCTGCCCCTTTTTCATACCCAGTTTTCTGCCCAGCATGTCCATTGCCTGTATGCCGCTTGTGCCTTCGAAAATGGAGGTTATCTTGCAGTCCCTTGCGTACTGTTCCACAGGATAGTCTTTGACGTAGCCGGCTCCGCCGTATACCTGTATGGCCTGGATGCAGACGTCATAGCTGTGCACGGACAGATAGTCTTTTATTACCGGGGTGAGAAGATCGTAGATTTCAGAGTTAAATTCGCGTTCTTCCTCGGTTTTTGCAATTTGGGACTTGCTGCGACAGGTCGCGGCATAGTAGAACAGGCTGCGCATTCCGTCCACGTATGCTTTCATCCACAGCAGCATGCGCCTTACATCAGGATGCTTGATAATGGGAACCGAGGGGGCTTCCTTATTGAAAAAGTCATTCATATCCCTGCCCTGGACGCGCTCCCGGGCATAATTGACAGCCAGCGCATAGGCCGAGGAGGCGAAAGACAGCGCCTGGAGACCCGTGGACATGCGTGCGCCGTTCATCATGTTAAACATTATGCGCATGCCCTTGCGCTCCTCTCCGAGAAGGTATCCGATGCATTTGCCCTTTGAGCCCAGGGCCAGGCTGCATGTGGCGTTTCCGTGAATACCGTGTTTTTCTTCCGTACCCGTGCATACAATATCGTTTCGTTGCCCCGGCGTGCCGTCTTCATTTAAAAGATATTTGGGGACTATGAAAATCGATATCCCCTTGGTCCCCGGAGGATCGCCCTCGATTCTGGCAAGCACCGGGTGGATTATGTTTTCACAAAGGTCGTGTTCGCCCACGGTGATAAAAATCTTGTTTCCCGTAAGACTGTAAGTGCCGTCCTCGTTTCTCACCGCTGATGTGGTAAGCGCCCCTACGTCGGAGCCGGCCTGGGGTTCTGTGAGAAGCATCGTTCCTCCCCATTGGCCCTGTACCAGTTTTTCCACATAGGCTTCTTTCTGCTCCGGGGTACCGTATTGATGTATCATCTCGGCGGTGCCGATGCCCATTGTTGCATACACGTAAAGCGACCAGTTGGCTCCCATGAAATATTCACTTGCCGCTGCAGCCACCAAAGGAGGGGCTCCCTGCCCGCCCATTTCCGGGGGCACCCCGAGGCAACCCCATTCGCCTTCGAGCAGCAGCCTGTGAGGGCGGTGAAAGCATTCCGGCACCTTTACCTCGCTGTTTTCAAATTTTACTCCCTCCTGGTCGCCTTCCTGGTTGGTGGGCAGCATTTCCTTTAAGGCCAGGTTGCGTGCTTCGGTGAGGATCATGTCACAGGCCTTTCGGTTAAATTCATTGTAGCGATCGGCTTTTATAAGTTCTTCGCCGTTCATCTGTTCCCAGATGACAAAATCGACATCCCGCCTGTCTGCCAGTTGTTGTGCCATAATAATTTTTTCCTTTCTCTTGGTTTGTTGGATCCCGAAAATACCGGATTGCTTCTTTTATTCCGTAGCCGCCGGTTTTTTTAAATGTTGGTCGACATGGTTGCAAAAAACGTGTAGTAAGCTACACGATAATAATGTAAAATACTTAAGCGGCAATTTTTGTCAATAAAAAACCATAACAGATCGCACCGGTGTTTTGGCCGAAGACGTCGTATTTTAAGAGGTGGGCGTGAAAATAAGCGAGCTGGTAAAAAAAACAGGTGTTTCCAAGGAAACCATACATTACTATATCCGGGAAGGCGTTTTGCAGAAGCCGTATAAGACCGGGAGCAACAAGGCCGATTACAGCCCGGATTACGTGGAGCAGATCCGGCTGATAAAGGCCCTGCGGGAAAATTATTTTTTGCCTATCCCGGTTATAAAAAAACTGATGAAAAAGCATAACAGACAGTCGCCTGCCGACCGTTCCGCCTTCAGGTTTATCTCTCAGTACATCCGTCCCCTGGATCAGCTGCTGCCCGACGGGGTAAACGGTCGCAAAGCCTTTATAGAGGCAACCGGGATAAGTGAAAAATGGCTCGACAGGATGGAGCAGTGGGGTATTATCAAGGCAGAGGACAGGGACGGCAAGCCCTATTATTCACAGGACGATGTGATCATCGGCCGGCTGCTGGTGGACATGGACCGCATCGGCATCGGACCCAGAGACGGATTCGACCCCTCGGAACTGCGGGATTTTATCGTTCTGTTTCGCGGCCTTGTTGCAAGAAACGTAGAGCGGATAAGGCAAGTGGGCCGGCAGAAAGCGGAGCGTGGCGAGCATTGGGAAAAAAGCAGTCAGTCAACAGAGGTCATGAGCCTGTTTTTTTATCATATTTACCGCAAAATGGTAAAAGAGGAATACCGCAGGTATTTTAATCAAAACGGTCAGGACAGCCCGGATGAAAACTAAGGATGAGCGGCCGTGCTTCCGGCCCCGCGTTTAAATTCATGGTATGCGGCCGTTCTTGAAAGGGCTGTAAGTGCCCGGTCCAGCCCTTCATAAACCGGTATCCCGGCATCAAGAAGCATCTTTTCAACCCTGATCCGGCAGTTTTTTATATCCGGGTCAGGCTGATACTGCCTCCATACAACAGCCAGGGGCTTGCCTCCGGTATACCGCCGGGCCTCGCCGGCAATATATCTGCCTATTTCTTCCGCGTGCGTGCCGTCTTTCCGGCCGTATATCCAGTCAAAATGCAAGGATATTACGAACATGTCAAGGTCCGGCTCCAATGCCAGCATTTCAAGTGTGGAGCCCAGCAGCTCCGGCTTCAGAAAAAGCATGTGGGCGTCAATGGGGTTGCGGATCATTGTTCCCGCAGGCGGGATGTATTTGCGAAGTCGTGTCATGATTTCTTTTGACAAGGCCGGAAGCTGAAGCCCGGCCTTTGCGCATGCGTCTGCGGCCGCCACTCCTATGCCGCCGCCTGTGCCGAGGATCACCACGTTTCTGCCTGTCCAAGGATCCAGGTGATGCAGTGCCAGGGCGATTTCCGCAATTTGTTCCAGGGAATCCGCGGGCACAATGCCGGTCTGGCGGAAAAACGCTTTCCATATTTTTTCCCCGCCGGCCATGGCCCCTGTGTGGGAGGCCACCGCCCGGGCTCCTGATTCGGTCAAGCCGCCCTTGAACATGAGAACAGGCTTTTTTAGGTTGATACTTGCCGCCAGCTCCAGGAGCCGACGGCCGTTTTTCACCCCTTCCATGTACATTGCAATTATTTCCGTTTTTTCGTCTTCGCCGAGGTAATCCAGGAAATCCGGTGCATCCAGGGTCAGGGCGTTGCCGTAGCTTATGACCTTGCTGAAATAAAGCCCCAGCCGTCCCGCTGCATAACATGTAAAATCCTGAGCGTGACCTCCGCTCTGGCTGATAAAGGCCAGGGGACCGCTTTGGCGGGCAGCGTCCCGCCATGTCATAAGGCGGGATTCGGGTACGTAAAAGCCCATGCAGTTGGGGCCTACCACGTGCAGGCCGCCTTCGGAGGCAATTTGCGCGATTTCCTCCTGAAGCCGGATGCCTTCAGGTTCTCCGGTTTCCCGGAATCCCGAGGAAAAAATATGGATATTTTTGTTGCCCGAGGCAATGCAGTCTTTTAAGGCATCGGGCACCACCTGACCGGGAACTGAAATTATCACCAGGTCCACGGATTCCGGTAAATCGCAGAGGCTTGGGTAGGCCTTGATTCCGTCGATTTCATCCGCATTGGGATTTATCGGGTAAAGGCTTCCGGCAAATCCGAAATTACGAATACATGCAAACATCCCGGGATAGCCTCCCACTGGGGTTCGGGTTGCCCCGACCACGGCGATGGAACGGGGATGGGTCATGGTTTCAAGTGCTTTGCGGATTTCCGCTCTCCGTTCTTTCCCCTCCTGTTCAGATTCCTGTGTTTCGCGGCTCGGATCTACGGGATCCTCTATCACCACAAGTGAGTCCACTGCGGTTACGGTGCCGTCATCTGAAACAATCAACGGGTTTATATCGACCTCCCTGATTTCCGGATGTTGCAGGCCAAGGCGGCAAAGGCCGGTTAGCACTGCGGCAAGCTGCTCCCTGTCGGCAGGAGCCAAGCCTCTGAAGCCGTGAAGCAGTTTACCCGAGGACAGCTCTTCTGCCATTTCAAGGGCCTGCCCGGGGTTTACAGGCGCTATTCTGAAGGCAACGTCACCTATGGCTTCGGCAAAAATACCTCCAAGGCCGAACATGATTACAGGTCCGAACTGGGGATCGCGAAACAGGCCTGCCATAAATTCCCTGTGGCCGGCTATCATGGGCTGTACCAGGCAGCCTTCCCAGTGGTCTCCTGCCCCGGCTTTAATTGAGGCGAAGTTGCTTCTTACTTCTTCGGAGGAAGACAGGTTGACTCGTACAAGATCTTTTTCAGTCTTGTGGGTCAGCCGGATGCCGAGGCCTTTTAAAACTACCGGAAATCCGAGTTCTTCTGCACGCGATGTTGCTTCATCAGGGCTGGTGGTTGTAAATTCGGTCGTCACCGGCACGCCAAAGGAAGCCAGCAGTTTCTTGGATTCAGCTTCGTTAAGGGTGCGTCTGCCTTTTTTCAGGTATTCGGCTATCTGTTGGTCTGTTTGAAACACGTTAACCTCGTTGTTTTTTTGCAGGTTCTGTTTCAGGCAAAGAGTTTTTCAGCTCACCGGCTTTTATGGATTTTTAGACGAATAATCCAAGCAGTTTAAATATCATGGCAAGGTTTTGTTTGAAAATGTTTTTTTATGGTCTCTTTCCAGGAAGGAAGTCCTGCGGCCGGGGGGCAGTTTTTTCGCTCCTGACCGTTTTCGGGATTCATCAAATGCCTTCGCTAAAATTTCAAAAACTCGGCCTGCCGGCCTCAAACAGTTTGAAATTTATACGCTCCGGCATTTGCTGAATT
>JAIPDS010000041.1 GCA_021737565.1 Desulfobacteraceae bacterium
CCTGCTGCTGATATTTTTAAATAATTCATTGAAATTTGCGACCACGTCCTTTAGCTTTTTGCAGACCTCCTTGTCGTTGTTGTTTATCACGCGCTCTTTGCCGTCTTTTATTTCCATTTTGTTTTCTTTTACTTCAATAACGCTTGCCACGGATTTTGCGTACACCTCCATGCGGGAATCAAGGTGAACATCAGTGATATGGCCGATATCAAGATATTTTTTATCAGTTACGTAAACCGGGTGGTAATTTGCGGCAAAAAAATCATTTTTCTTATCTGCTTTTCCGAATTCCGAAAGTCTTGCCTTGTAGCCGGAGTTAACAGTGTCTTTTCTCAGATCGGAGCAAATCTCCATCATGTTCGGTCTGTTTTTTGCCTCCACATAAAGCTGCTTTTCCAGCCAGATGAAATTAAAAAGCTTTCCTTTCATACCCCCGGCTTCTTCGAATTTCAGGTTTACCGCTATCTTGTAGAGATGTTGATATTTCTGTTCCTTGTATTGCCAAAGCATCCAGGGAAATATGTTGGTATGGGTTAATTTGACTGAAAAACCGTCATCTTCATCGAAAAACGAATTAAAGAATATATTTTTATAATTGTCTGCTGAAACCGGATCAGAAATCCTGATCATGTCCTGCGGGCTGTATTTGTCCTGTATTTTCCATAAATAATCAGGGCCGATTTTTAACTGGCGGTAACCTGTTGAATTGCTTTTATCCTTTCTGTTCCACTCAATGTATCTTAAATGAAAGGCAACCTCGGAACGCCTGACATCCGGGTCCTTGCTGATAATGATCATCTCAAGCCATGCATCGCCGCTCTCATCTATTCTGACAAGCGCCGGACATCCCAGGGATGGATAAAGTATTGCTGCATCACATGGTAAAAACCGGACTTCTGCAACCTCGTTGCGCTTGAGATCAAATGTTTTTTTAAAGCCGTCCTTTCCCATAATAGATAGCCTTTTTGGTTATTTGGAATACGTTCTGTATTATAGATGCATTATTCAAATTTTGTGTGGAATTTACTTCTCAGTTCAAATAAAGCAAAAAGGATAATCAAAGATTTTATTATGGTAATTTTCTATGTCAAATATGATATTCTATGTCAATCCCAAACAATTCAGACTGTGGTTTCCCCAGCCGCTATCTTTACCCGTTATTAGGGACGGTTTTTTCAGGCACTGCCGGCAATAATTAATTTTCCTTGACAATTGTTTTTTTGATTTGGTACTGAATGAATATTCATTCATTGAATGAGTGTTCATTCATGCACGCACGCAGAAATTTCTTCATGGGGAGGCAGTCCTATCAACAGGCGACTTAAAAACGACCAGGGCAATGCTAAATACAACCAGATTTTGACCGCGGCCATAAAGGTTTTTGCCGGGCAGGGTTTTCACCAGGCCACCATATCACAGGTGGCAAGGGAGGCCGGGGTTGCCGACGGGACAATATACCTTTATTTTAAAAACAAGGCCGACATTCTTTCCAGCTTCTTCAGCTACAGGACCCGCCTGGTTTTTGACCGCTTCAGGGAGGAGGTTGACAAGGCCGGAGACGCCGAGGCAAAGCTAAAGATCCTTATCAGCCTGCATTTGTCGGAATTTCAGCGCGATCGGGATATGGCCGTGGTATTCCAGCGTGAAGCACTTCTTGCGCGCTGTGTGGACGAGGAGGTCATCCGGGAGACCACAAGGATGTATATGGATATCCTGGAGGATATACTCAGGCAGGGGCAAACAGAAGGGACAGTCCGCCGGGATCTTCACATCGGCCTTGTCAAGCGGTTTATCCTCGGGGCCGTAAACGAGGTCATAAATACCTGGGTTGTCACGGGCGGCACGGGCGACGGTGAGCTTGTCAATATGGCCGGGCCTCTTGTGGACCTTTGTTTTAAAGGTATTGGAAGGTAATAAATATATAAACAAATTTTTTCAAAAAAGGAGAAAAAACCATGGCACAGCAGATTTCAGACAGAAGGGACATTGATTTCGTCCTGCACGAACAGCTTAAAGTGGATGAATTCAGCAAGCATGAAAAGTACGCCGAATTCAACAAAAAGACCGTTGACCTTATTGTAGGCGAGGCGCGGACCCTGGCAGTAAAAGAGATCCTGCCAACCCGCAAGGAGGCCGATGAGCAGGGCTGTGTTTTTGAGAAGGGAACGGTCAAGGTTCCTGAGGTGTTTAAGCGACCCTTTGAACTGTTTAAAGAGGGCGAGTGGGTTGCCATGCCCGAGGATCCCGAGTGGGGTGGCCAGGGTATGCCGCGCAGTGTCTCCATGGCGGCCTCCGAATATTTTAACGGCGCAAATTATTCGTTTATGATGTATTCCGGCCTCACCCACGGAGCCGGCCGCCTGGTGGAAACCTTCGGCACCGATCGTCAGAAGAAGCTTTATCTGAAAAACATGTATACCGGAAAATGGACAGGCACCATGCTTCTGACCGAGGCCGAGGCAGGATCGGACGTGGGGCGCCTGGAAACAAAAGCGATCCCCCAGGGAGACGGAACATATAAAATTAAGGGGCAGAAAATATTTATTTCAAGCGGTGAGCATGATCTTGCTGAAAATATTGTACATCCCGTGCTTGCGCGCATCGAGGGGGCGCCTGCCGGCACCAAGGGTATTTCCCTGTTTCTTATGCCCAAGTACCGGGTAAATGAAGACGGCAGCCTTGGCAAGTTCAATGATGTCAACTGTGTCGGCATTGAGGAAAAAATGGGCATTCACGGAAACGCCACGTGTACGCTGAGCCTGGGCGACAATGACGACTGTGTCGCGGAGCTGCTGGGCGAGGAGAACAAGGGCATGCGTGCAATGTTTCTGATGATGAACGAGGCCCGCCTGCTGGTGGGCATGCAGGGGTTTGCATGCGCTTCGGCGGCCTACATAGAGTCGGTAAATTATGCAAAAGAGCGCCTGCAGGGCAGACACCTTACCAAAATGATGGAAAAAGACGCCCCTGCCGTGCCCATAATCCAGCATCCTGACGTGCGCCGCATGCTTTTGACCATGAAGGCTTACGTGGAGGGCATGCGAAGCCTTATCTATTATGCGGCATGGTGCGAAGACAAGGCCGATGTCACAGACGATGAAAAGGAAAAGGAAAAATACCACGACCTGATTGATCTCCTGATACCGCTTGCCAAGGGCTATGTTACAGACCGGGCATTTGAGATTTGTAACCTTGGAATGCAGGTGTACGGGGGCTACGGCTATATCAAGGAATACCCCCTGGAGCAGCTTGTGCGCGACTGCCGGATTACACCGATTTATGAAGGCACCAACGGGATACAGGCAATGGACCTGATGGGCCGCAAGCTGGGCATGAAAAAGGGCAAGCTCGTGATGGACCTGATGGGGGAAATCAACGCAACCATAAGCGGCGCCAAGGAGCAGGAGCGGGTCAAACCTTACGCGGAAAGCCTGGAGCAGGCTTTAAACAAGCTGGGCGAGTGCGCCATGCACCTTGGCAAGACAGCCATGTCCGAGAAGGTTCTGGAGGCATTTGCCTATGCCTATCCGTTCATGGATGTATGCGGAGACGTGGTAATGGCGTGGATGCTTGTGTGGCGTGCCTCTATTGCCGAAAAGGCACTGGAGAAGGCCAAGAAAAAGGACGTGCCTTTCTACGAGGGGCAGATCAAGAGCGCCCAGTTTTTCTGCAACACTGTTTTGCCGACCACTCTCGGTAAAATAAACGCCATTATGGCCACTGACGGAGCTGCCGTGGAGATCGACGAAGCTTCTTTTAACGGATAACATTGCGTTTTTGCAATGGTGTCATGCTCGGTTAAAGCGCAGATATTCTTGACAGGGCAAAGAATTTCTGATAGCTAAAAAAATTCTTTGCCCATACTGCTAAACGCGCATAATGCGCATATATCAAGAGGGCAAGAAAAGCTTTTTGCGGGCGCGGCAAGTATGGCTTATTAAGGAAAAATCAAAAAAGGGAGATTCTTGGACATATGGAAGCAATACTGGCGTTGATAATTGTGGCGGCAGGCGTGGCGGGGGTTGTATACGTACTTGCCAGGCGCATGGCTCCGCTTTTCAGGGCCGCCAAGGGGCCTGCCATCGACCGGATCGGTGAACGACTGTACGGCGTATATTGGTTCCCGCATCACAGGATGCCCCGGCCCGGTTACGAGGTTGCCGGATATACGCATATCACAACTCTTGTAAGCCTTATTGTTTTGTCCATCCACGTATTGATGGTCATATACAGCGGGTTTGTGGGATTCGAGATACCCGGCCTGGAGTCGGCGGTGGGCGTCGGTTATGCCGTAATATCGGATATCGCCCTTACCGTATTGTTTATAGCGTGTGTTTTTGCAGCCGTCCGGAGGGGTGTCTTGAAACCTCCCCGGTACGAGGTGCCTGAAAAGTATGGAAAGGACAAGTCAAGGCCGTGGGCCGTGTTTTTGGTTTCCTTTCTGGCAGCAGTCGCGCTCCTGGACATGATTTACCTGGGCAGCGATGCCGTGGCAGCAAAAGCGGCGGAAGAGGGCTACCGCTTTATACTTCCACTGACCGGCACCTGGTTTGCAGCCATTATAATGAGCGGCCTTTCGGCTTCAGCCGCGGGCACCGTCAATGTTGTGAGTTATTTTATTCTGTTGATAGGCATTTTTGTATTTGTAAACCTGCTTCCCTTTGACCGCCTGTTTCATACGATCACGGGACCGGTGACGGTTTTTTGCAAAAAGCTCGAAAGGGGAAGTGTCAAGCCTGTTCAATGGGGGGTTGACGACGAGAGCGTGGCGGACCTGGAATCTTTTGGTGTAAAGAAATTCGAGGATTTTAACTGGAAACACATCTTAGACTTTTATTCATGTGCCGACTGCGGGCGATGCAGTGATAACTGCCCGGCCAACGCCTCGGGGCGTCCGCTATCCCCGCGGTTTATCTCGCTTAAAGGGCGGGATTATGCCTTTTCTCATTACCCGCTGAAAGGGCCCTTTGTTAAAAACGAGCCGCTTGTTGGCGATATCTTTAGTGAAGATGAAATCTGGTCCTGTACCACCTGCGGTGCCTGCGAGGAGGAGTGCCCGGTTACCATTGAATATATTGACAAGATCGTGGACCTGCGCCGGGGAATGATTGACGACGGAAATGTCCCCCAGTCCCTGCAGAAACCGCTGAATGCGCTCGGCAAACGCGGTAACCCCTGGGGCAAGATGGAAAAGAAAAGGCCTGAATGGATCAAAGAGCTTCCGGAAGGTGTTACCATCAAGGATCTCTCCTCCGGGGATACTGCTGAAACCCTGTATTTCGTGGACAGCATGAGTTCTTATGACGACCGGATGATGGATCTTGCACGTGCAACAGCCACGGTGCTTTCTGCGGCTGGTGCCGATGCCGGCATACTGGGAAAGAACGAAAAGGACAGTGCCAACGATGTCAGGCGTTTTGGCGAGGAAATGCTTTTCATGGAGCTCCGGGACCATAATTCTGAGATGATTGCGGGCAGCGGTGCCGGTAACATCGTCACATCCGACCCTCATGCATTGAATGCGCTTAAAAAAGACTACAAGGATATGCCTCCGGTTGAACACATCAGCGAGTTTGCGCTCCGGAAGCTAAAGGAAGGAACCCTGTCGTTTGCGTCGCTTGATGAAGAGGAAAAGGGCAAAATTTACACTTATCATGATCCCTGCTATCTTGGCCGTCACAACCAGGTTTATGACCCGCCGCGGGAAGTTATGGATGCTATCCCAGGTATGAACCGGGTTGAAATGTCGCGATGCCGGGACCGTTCTTTTTGCTGCGGCGGAGGCGGACTTATGCTTTTTTATGAGCCGGAGGAAGAAGAGCGCATGGGCGTGCACAGGGTGAGAATGGCCAAGGAGGCGGGTGCAAATGTTATTGTCACAGCATGCCCCTTTTGTTTAACAAACATAGAAGATGCCATAAAGGTCGCGGGTCTGGAGGGTGAAATGGAAGCCCTTGATCTGTGCGAGCTTGTGGCACGGCATATCGGAAGTTAACAAACAGGCAATTGGGAGGAACATATGGAAATTCTAGTTTGTGTCAAACGGGTTCCCGATACCGCGGAAAACGAGATCGAGCTCAATGCCGAAGGAAATGACATTGAAAGAGACGATCTGGTTTACTCGGTAAATGAATGGGACAATTACGCGGTTGAAGAGGCCATTCAGATGGTGGACAAGCACGGCGGTTCAGTGACAGTTGTCACGGTGGGTGACGAGGAATCCGAAGAGGTGCTTCGCCGGGAAATGGCAATGGGCGCCGAAAAGGGCATTCTGCTTTCCGATGATGCTTTTGAGGGCTCTGACGGAAAAGGTGTTGCCGCAATCCTGAAGGCTGCCGTTGAAAAGGGCAGCTATGACCTGATAATGACCGGTGCCCAGGCTGATGAGGGCTACGCCCAGGTGGGCGGTATGCTTGCTGCAATGCTTGACTATCCCTATGCCTCGCTGGTCAACAGCATCGAAGTCGGCGACGGCAAACTTAAAGTGGGCCGGGAGGTTGAAGGCGGCAATATTGAGATGAATGAAATCGAGCTGCCCTGCGTGCTCTCAATCCAGACAGGTATTAATGAACCCAGGTACGTGGGAATCCGCGGCATTCGGAAGGTTGCCTCGGTTGAGATCCCGGCCATGGGCGCCTCGGACCTGGGCATAGATGCGGGCTCGGTTGGTGAGGATGCGGCCAAGGTCAGGCGGATCGATTACTTCGTGCCGGAAATGGGCGAGGGAGCCGAAATGCTTGAAGGCAGCACCGACGAGATCATCGATAAACTCATCGAACTCTTAAAGTCCAAAGGAGGGATAAAGTAATGGCCCAGATCTTTGCATATATTCTGCATTCAAATGGTGAACTCGATGATTCGGCCCTGGAGCTGCTGGCCGCAGCCAAAAAGATAGACCCCGATGTAGACGTAACAGCGATTGTCACGGGAAGCGGCATAGATGACGTCTGCAAAAAAGCGGCCGAATCCTTTAAGACGGTATGGAAAATAGATAGTGATGCACTTTCTTACCCCAATGCCGAAGTTGTGAGAAAAGCGCTTTTAAACATGCTTCCTTCAGATTGTTTTGTGCTGCTGCCGCAGGACACATTTGGTATGGACCTGGGACCGGGCCTTTCGGTCAAGATGGATTCGGCATTCGTGGGCGATGTGGTCGATATTGAAGGTGTTGAGGGAAATACCCTTAAAACCATCCGCCAGGAATTCTCAGGCCAGGTAAGTACACATGTGCATTGCGACGTTTCCGCAGGCGCGGTTATCAACGTGCGTCCCGGTGTGTTCCAGCCAGCAGAAGGCCAGGCCGGCGAGGTCGTGGACAAGTCCGGCGAAATCGGCGATGTTTCAGCCAAGCGCAAATTCATTGAAATACAGGAAGCCGAGGTCGGCGAAGTCGATATTACAAAGTCGGAAGTGCTGGTTTCCGTGGGACGCGGCATCGAGGACGAGGAGAATCTGGAGATGGTCTTCGAGCTTGCAGAGGCAATGGGTGCCGATGTTTCCTGCTCGCGCCCAATAGTGGATGCAAAATGGCTGGAAAAATCCCGCCAGGTCGGTACTTCGGGCATGACTGTCAAGCCCAAGGTTTACATGGCGCTCGGGATCAGCGGCTCTTTCCAGCACATGGGCGGAGTAAAGGGAAATCCCTTTATAGTGGCCATAAACAAGAATCCCAAGGCTCCCATCTTCCAGGTGGCAGATGTGGGCGTGGAAGCAGATATCCTGGAATTTGTCCCAGAGTTGACAGAGAAGATCAAAGAACTTTAGAAATACCTTAAAATGGTTCAGTATTTGGGCAGGCCCAAGGGTCTGCCCTTTTTTTACCGGCTTTCTGTATAGAACTTTGTGATATATTCCTTTATCATCCTGCGGGCTGAAAACAGCGGGGCACAGCTTTTTATCGTCTCCTTCATTATCCCGACCCACTGGTGGGGCACGCCGTCTTCATCCGCCTGGTAATACTTTGGTATTATGTCATTTTCCAGAAGGCCGTAGAGCTGTTCGGCGTCTTCTTTATTTCTGTCCTGCTTTTCAGCCGCACTGCCGAAACTCCAGCCGTTTTTGCCGGTAAAGCCCTCCAGCCACCAGCCGTCAGGTATGCTAAGATGCGGCACCCCGTTTAATGCGGCCTTCATCCCGCTCGTGCCGCTTGCCTCCATAGGCGGTACGGGATTGTTTAACCACACATCAACCCCGTGGACCATGTACTGGGAAAGTTGTTCATTGTAATTCTCAACAAAAGCAACACGTCCTCCAAGTTCGGAGCTGCGGGCAAATTCGAAAATTCTGTGGATCAATTCGTGCCCTTTTGCATCATCAGGATGTGACTTGCCGGCAAAAATGATCTGGATCGGCCGCCATGGATGATGCAGCATTTTTTTAAGACGCCCGAGATCGGAAAATATAAGGTCCGGTCGCTTGTAGGTGGTAAAACGCCTGGCAAAACCAAGGGTAAGAACCGAAGGATCAAGCATTGTACCCATTCCGGCTACCTGGGAGGGATCAGCATCACCGGAGCTCCATCGGTTTCTTGACTTGTGGCGTATGTAGTCTATGAGTTTCAGTTTTAACCAGTAATGGGTCTGCCACAGCTCCCTGTCAGGTATTTCCTCTATGAATTCCCATATGGCCGGATTGTCATGAGCGTTATACCATCCTTCACCAAAGTATTTATTGTATAAGAGTCTTATTTTCGGCTCTATCCAGCTTGCAAGATGCACCCCGTTGGTGACATGATCTATGGGTACCTGCTTTTCGGTCTTCTCAGGCCACAGGCTTTGCCACATGCTCCTTGTAACCTCGCCGTGCTTTCTTGAGACTGCATTGCTTTTTCCCGAGAGCCGAAGGGCCAGCACAGTCATGTTAAACCCCTGATCAGGCTTGTCAGGATGCCTGCCAAGATCCATGAATTCTTCTTTGCCCAGATCGAGTTCCGGCCGGTATGTTTTGAAATATTTTTCGATCAGTTCGAACGGGAAAACGTCATGGCCTGCAGCTACCGGGGTATGGGTGGTAAACAGGCTCATTTGCCTTACCTTCTGCCGTGCGCTGGCAAAATCGTCTCCCTGTTCAACAAGTTCCCGTATTTTTTCCAGGAGCGCGAATGCCGCATGCCCTTCGTTTAAGTGCAGCATGCCGCATCTTGTCCCCATTGCCTGAAGAACCCTTGAACCCCCTATGCCCAGGACTATTTCCTGCAGCAGTCTTTTTTCCTGGTTTCCGGCATAGAGCTGATGGGAAATGGATCTGAATGCGGGATCATTCTGCTCAATATCCGTATCCATGAGGAGCAGACTGATTCGCCCTACCGAAACTTTCCATATCGCGGCTTCCACCGGCCTGTGGTTTATAAACGGCACCGTAACCCTTACCTGGTCCCCTTTTTCGTCAATAACCCTGTTTATGGAGGCCGCTTCCCTGTCTAACTGCTGGGTGTGGTTGTCCTGCCATCCGTCCCTGTTTATTATCTGGCGCAGGTATCCGGCAGGATACATGAATCCTATGCCGACTATCGGGACTCCCAGGTCGCTGCATTCCTTGAGGTGGTCTCCGGCCAGAAACCCCAGGCCCCCTGCGAAAAAGGGAAGCGAATGGTGCAGCCCGAATTCCGCGCTAAAATACGCTATGGGGCTCTTTGCCTCTGTTTTTTCGTGCGCGGTCCAGGGCCAGGGTTCGTTTATATAACGGTTGAAATGATACATGACCAGGTTGTAATGACGCATGTAATTCGGGTCCGCGGCCGCGGAAATTAAAGTATCTGCCGGAAGCTGTCTTAACATAAGATCCGGGTTGTGTCCGCTTTCCTTCCATGCCTGCCGGTCAAGCATTTTAAAGAGCATCCTGGCCTGTGGGTTCCAGCTCCACCACAGGTTTTCTGCCAGGTCCTCCAGGCCTCTTAACCGGTCCGGCAGGTGGGCGAAGTTTCCGTTTTTGGGGATGCCTGACTCCATATCGGCTCCTTTCGGGAAAATAACTGCTTGCGGTGCTTAAAAATTTAATCCTGCAAATACTGATGCACTCGTAAAAAGTCTGATTCTAGATGGCGCCGTAAAAAGTTCAAGATCAAGGCTTGCGCAATTTCGAAGAATGCAGCGTACTTAGCCGTACGTGAAATTCTGAGAAATTGCGCGTAACGCAGATATTGGACTTTTTACGGCGCCATCAATACTTATTACTATAGGCCCGCGGCATGGCTAAGTCAAATGCATGCAGTCAGGTCCTTGCAGCCCCGGACGGTTTAAAATTCCGTACCATGGTCCTTAGCTGCCTTACTGTCCCCGGATTTTTTTCATCCCTGTAGCGAAGCCGGATATAGATGTCAGTGATTGCAGCTATTTGCTCCCTTTTAGACGGCAGGCGGGCTGCGGCATATTCTGAAAATTCTTTCGGTCCCATGTTCGGGCGTCTGGCAACACCGGAGCTTTCAAGCTTTTTGCAGAACTTTTCGTATTGCTTTTTTACAGGGTCCTTTTTTTCGGATGCGGGTATACGGAATTGGAAGAATCCGTATAAAATTATAATAGCGGTTGCAAGCCCAAGGCCGAGACCCAGGGCGGCAAGCGGTCCCTTCCATGATTTCCAGTAGAGGCCTATTTTTTTAAGAAGAGCCTTCTGGTGTTCCCGGGAATAAGCGTAAAAAAATTCTTCCCACCGCAGGCTTACGGCATCCCAGCCCATTTTTATGCTACCGGCAAATGAGGTAAAAGGCTCCAGGTATCTTCCGGCAAATCCGCCTCCTCTGTTTCCGCCTGGAAATGCCGCTTCAATTCCCTGTTCCAGCCGGTCAGGTGCTGCTGCAAGAGTCGGGTCAACCCGCACCCATCCCTTTTCCTGATCCCATACCTCCACCCAGGCATGGGCATCAGACTGTCTTATGATCAGATATTCTGCAAAGGGATTGATTTCCCCACCCAGGTATCCGCCCACAACTCTTGCAGGCACGCCTGCCGCGCGCATAAGGCAGGCAAAAGCCGAGGCAAAGTGTTCGCAGAAACCCCGCCTTGATTCAAACAAAAATTCGTCTGCGGGGTTTTTCCCCAAAAGCGGCGGTTCCATGGTGTAGGCAAAATCATTGTCCTTAAGGTAGTCAAGTCCCGCCTCAATTATCTTTCCGGTGCCTTCTGCTTCCTGTGCCAGCTTTTTGCCAAGATCCCTGGTTCGGGGATTTGTATTTTCCGGCAGCCGCAGCGCCTTTTCAACCCCCCAGCCGCCGGCAAAGGCCTTGTATTGCGTATAAGAGGTTATTTCATATCTGCGTTTGCGGGTTACGGGCCTTTTTGAGCGCACGGTAAAATCTCTGTCAAGCCGGTATCTGGATGAAGGCGCCTTAACTGGCAGGTCCAGGGCAAAAAGCCATTTGTTTCTGTGCGGTTCCAGGGATATCGTGCAGTTGACCGGTTTTTGGCCGTAGGCAGGTTTTTCCAGTTCAGGAGTCGTTTTTAGGCGTCTCCAGGTTTTGCCGTCAAAATCGGTAAATACTATTCCGCGCCAGTAACGTTGGTTAGGCGGAGGCAGGGGGCCTTCGAATTCGGCGCGGAATGCAATCTCGTTGTTTTCGGCAAGTTTTGATATGCTTCCCGGTGAGAGCCGGTCTGAAAATCCTGTTGAAGCCTCGCCTGTATTTCGCATGCCTATCAGGCTGGTCTCCAGCCTCGGGAAAAGCACAAACATTAGTAGCATTACGGGTGCGGCCTGGGCAAGGATTGTTCCGGCCTTTTTCAGGTTCTTTCTCCACAGGCCGTACGGGTCGTTTATCCGCACCAGGGCCGCGGTGGTCACCAGGACGGAGAAAAACATGTAAAGGGTTATGGCAAGGGTTTCAGCTTCGAGCAGTTTGCTGATTATTATAAAGTAGGCGATAAAGGCCGTGATCATTCGATCCCTGTGGGTGCTGCTCTCAAAGGGTTTCAGTGCGGCCATCACCGCCAGCAGGCCGACGTATGCCTCCGGGCCAAGGCGTGTATTGTAAGTCACTAAAATACCGGCAATTCCGGCAATTGAGAGCAGAAGCCGCGTTATCCGCCCGGGCCGGGGCCATCCAAAGCGAAGCGAGGCCAGAAGATACCCCCACATCAGGACGCACCATGCTGTTATCCATACGGGCAGACTCAGTGCATGCGGCAGGATGGCGATAAACAGGGCGCCTGTAAGGGCGGGTATGTATTTGCGGTCTTCATTCATTTTTGCCGCTGTTTTTTCCGAAAAGGGCGAGCGCCTTTAAACACTGGTGCTTGTGCTCATGGCTGCGCCCGGGCTCAATGTATGTTTTACCGAGTCTCAGCCCGTATTCAAGATTAGCCGCAGCCGCGGACAGAATTTGTCCGCACAGGTGCGAAAGTTTTGTTTCCGCATCCCGGCCTTTGGTTGAATCATAGTCGAATATAGCTGTTTTACCGGCGTATCCGGCAAATTCCTTGGTAAACAGCCCCTGGCCCCGGGAGTAGGTTTTCCATGAAATATGGCGCACCGGGTCTCCGGCTTGATACGTTTTAAGTCCTGTAAAATCCTCAACCCCGTGAAAGCTGTTTGCGCCTTGCTCCTGCTCTGCTTCTGATCCGGTGTTTTGTTCTGCCCTGAGGCGGCTAAAGATAGGTTTTGGGTAAACCAGGCAGGAAAGCTCCGGTGTTATTGTCGACCAGGAATAGAAAAGCCCCAGGGGATAAGAAGTAGATACTTTCAGGGGGCCTGCCTTTAATATCCCTCTGTGCAGGGCGGGGGTTTTGACAGGGATTCGCGTCTGTGTGCCGGGTTCCGTGTCTTCGACGGTTTTGCCTGATTTTCCGAGGTTAAATACAAGGGCATGTCTGTATACTGTTTCCGAATCCACCACCAGGTCGAACACGGCGGTTTCTCCTGCAAACACAGGCCTGGCTGATATTGCAAGCACCTTTAATCCCACCATGTTTCTGTGGGTATGGAGCATGGAAATCACCGCCATGCCACCTAGCAGGAATACAAGCAGAAAACCCAGGTTGTTGTTGTAGTTAATCGAGCCGGCAAGCATTGCTGTTAATATCACGACAAATAGCAGGCCGTAACGGGTTGGCAGCATATAGGTGTTTTTTCTGTTTATTGTCCTGTCAGACTTCAAAGCGGCACCGAAATTCGTGAAAAAATCTCCATAAGCTGCTTTCTTGGAATCTCTGTTCTGTCATGTCCGGAGCGCAGTCTGTGTCCTACTACCGACGGCAGAACCTGCTGGAGATCCTCGGGCAGGGCATAATCCCGTCCCTGAAGATATGCCCATGCCCTTGCTGCCTGGGAGATTGCAAGTCCGGCGCGTGGAGAAAGCCCTACGTGGAAATGTTCGGATGTCCGGGTAAAATAAATGATTTTTTGAATATAATCGATAAATGTGTCTGACGTGCGAACTTTTTCAACATTTTCCTGGATTTCGCATACGCGGGTGTCGTTCATGCATGCTGCAGTCTTTTCAAGGGCGTGCTGGGAGCCTTCTCCCTGAAGTATACGTTTTTCCGCCGATCTTCCCGGATAGCCGATCTCGATTCTCATTAAAAATCTGTCAAGCTGGGATTCGGGAAGCGGAAACGTGCCCGCGTATTCCAGGGGGTTCTGGGTGGCTATTACGAAAAAAGGGTTTTCCAGGATCCTGGTTTTGCCTTCAAATGTGACCTGGCCTTCTTCCATGGCTTCTAGAAGGGCGCTTTGGGTCTTGGGGGTTGCGCGGTTTATTTCATCTGCCAGCAGTACCTGGGTGAAAATCGGGCCCTGGTGGAAATTAAAAAGTCCGGTGTTCTGGTCGAATATGGAAACCCCCAGGATGTCTCCCGGCAGCATGTCGCTTGTAAACTGTACCCTTTGAAACTCAAGCCCCAGGCATTTGGCAAGCACCTTGGCAAGGGTTGTTTTTCCTATGCCGGGAAGGTCTTCTATCAAAAGGTGGCCTCCGGCAAACAGGCAGGTAAGGGCCAGCCTGACCTGCTGCTCCTTTCCGAGCACCACCCTGCTTATCTGTCTTACGACCTCTTCAAACTCTTCATTCATGTTTTATTACTTTCGGTAATCAGCGGTTATTTGAAAATTTATAAAAAACAGTTTATCAGAAAACAATTTTTGTTTCCATACCCGGCGTCTATCAGTTTCCGTGGTTTATTTGCCAGATCTTCAGGTATCCTGAAAAAACCGCAGTGAGATTATCGGGATGCAGGACAAGGCTGGGCGGTCTTTTCGTTCGCTGCATTCGGGCCTGGCATCTGCCGGCGTGCTCCGCCGCGTCCGGCGAACTCGCGCACTAACGTGCGCTCAAACAAGCGCCGGCCGCTATGGCTCCGCCTGCCGGCATCTGCTTAACCGGCCCTCATGCAATGCTCCCTCAAAGACCGCCCAGCCTCGTCCGCATGGCCATCGCCTCCGGCATCGAAGTTTACCCCATAACTCAAATGCCGAAGCTTAACTTTTAACCCCAGGGGTTATACAATGTGTCCGAAAAGTAATTCTTCAAGCTTGCAGGGATCTGGTCAGGCGGTCCTGCGGGGTGGTTTGTGCACCTGCATTGAGCGGCTTCGGATAAGATTAGGCCGGGCCTTGCGCGTGCGGAATTTTAAACTGTCTGAGGCCGAAAGGCCGAGTTTTTAAAATTCCAGCGCAAGGCCCGGCCTAATCCCGAAGACGGTCAGCAGTGAACAAACTGCCCCGCAGGGCCGTTGTTTTGGCTTGAAACCCCTGGAATTTAATTTTACAAATAATAGAATGGAAAAAATTGAAAATGGTTTTTAATTTAAAGGAGGCTGCGGATTTAAGCATGGCGGTGGATGTCCTTATTGAAAACGGGATTCTGGTTACCGTAAACCCTGATTTTGACATTATTGAAAACAGTGCGGTTGCGGTCAAAGACGGAAGTATAGTTTATGCAGGCAGGGCCGGGGGCCTAAACAGGCAGGATGCCCAAAAGGTAATTGATGCTACGGGTTGTATTGTAATGCCCGGGCTTGTAAATACCCATACCCATTTGCCCATGTCGCTTTTCCGCGGCCTGGCAGACGACCTGCCCCTTGAGAAATGGCTTACAGAGCATATCTTTCCCGCAGAAGCGTCCCATATCAACCCGGAGACTGTAAGGGCCGGTACACTTCTGTCATGCGCTGAAATGCTGCTTTCAGGTACCACTTGCTGCTGTGACGGCTATTTTTACGAACATGCTGTTGCAGAGTCCTTGGAAAAAGCGGGCATAAGGGCGGTGCTCGGCCAGGGCATCGTTGATTTCCCTACCCCTGATTCACCTGATCCGTCAAAAAGCTTGGATACTGCCATGGAATTTGTCCGGGCCTGGCAAAACAAAAGCAGCAGGATCAGCCCCTCGATTTTCTGCCATTCCCCCTATACCTGCTCTTCTCAAACCCTTACGCGCGCAAAGCAGGCGGCAAAAGAAGCAGGCGTGCTGTTTCAGATCCATGCTGCTGAGACGCAAAACGAGGCCGGGCTTTGCGGTCTTGATAAGGACGCCTCAATTATAGGGTATCTGGCAGACCAGGGGGCCCTTGATGAAAATACGCTTGCCTCTCACTGCGTATGGATTAATGCGGTGGATATTTCAATTCTTCACGATACCGGAGCCGGGGTCTCCCATAATCCTGAGAGCAACATGAAGCTGGCATCAGGTATTGCCCCTGTGCCCGCGCTTGTAGACGCCGGGGTTAAAACCGGGCTGGGCACGGACGGCTGTGCGTCAAACAACAACCTGGACATGTTTGAGGCCATGGATTTTGCGGCCAAGCTGCACAAGGCTGCAGCAGGAGATCCGGCTGTAATGGATGCCGAAACAGTTGTGCGCATGGCAACCATTGAAGGGGCGCGCACCCTGGGCATGGACCGGCTTACAGGTTCCATAGAAGAAGGCAAGGCCGCGGATATAATAGTTATAGATGCAAAAAGACCTCATCTGGTTCCCATGTATCATCCCGAGTCCCATCTTGTTTATTCAGTTTGCGGCGCAGATGTAGCACATGTAATGGTTGAAGGGAAGATGCTGGTTTCAGACGGGCGCCTGGTACATATGGATTTAAAAGACATTATCGCCAGGGCAAACAAAATAAGTACGTCAATAAGACAGACAAACCAAAAAACCTGAAACCAAGTTTTTGATCAATATGGGGGTGAAAGAACTAATAGCAGCAGCTCACGGAGAGCAGCCCGCCGATCTTCTGATCTCTGACGTGCGCATAGTAAACGTTTTTTCCGGTGAAATCACGGAAGGCAATATAGCGGTAAAAGACAGGCTGATACTGATATGATCATACACGTTGACATGGACGCATTTTTTGCCTCCGTGGAAAAGCTCGACAATCCGGAACTGGAAGGCGAGTGCGTTATAGTGGGCGGAATTTCGGACAGGGGGGTTGTTTCTGCTGCCAGCTATGAGGCGAGAAAATTCGGGGTAAGATCAGCCATGCCCATGTATAAGGCCCGCAGGCTGTGCCCCAATGGAGTGTTTCTTGCCCCCCGGGGGTGGCGTTACAAGGAGATCTCCGGGATGATAATGGAAATTTTCGGCTCGTTTTCCCCCCTGGTGGAGCAGATCTCCATTGATGAGGCATATCTTGATATCACAGGATGTGATCATCTTTTCGGATCGCCCCGCGAGATCGGCTCCCGCATAAAGGAAAAAATAAAATTTGAGACCGGCCTGACGTGTTCGGTGGGAATTGCGCCTTATAAGTTTCTGGCAAAAATAGCCTCTGACATGAAAAAGCCCGACGGCCTGGTGGTGATTTCACCGGAGGAGGCGCCGGGGTTTATAGAGGCGCTTCCGGTGGACAAGGTTCCCGGGGTGGGGCGGGTATCGGGTATGGTGCTTTCGCGCATGGGAATTAAGACCCTGGGTGATGTAAAAAAATTCGGGCAGGATATACTTGTCCGGCGTCTTGGAAAATTCGGCACAAGGCTTTCCGAGCTGGCCGAAGGCATTGATCGTTCCAGGGTGGAGCCTGTAAGGACGGTTAAATCGGTAAGCTCTGAAAAAACCCTGCCTGCTGATACAAAAGATAAAGAGTATCTTAAAACCTTTCTGCTTGAACAGGCCGAAGACGTAGCCCGGGAACTCAGGCAGAAAAAGATGCGCGCCAAAACGGTTTTTATAAAGATCAAACATTCGGATTTTTCCCAGGTCACCAGGCAGGCGCCTCTTGATCAGAGGAGCAATTCAGCGGAGATGCTCTATGAAGCCGGGGCCGCTCTCCTGGACGCCTATAACCCGGACAGGCGGGTAAGGCTGATTGGCCTGGGGGCCTCCGAGCTTGTGGATGCATCCGTACCCGTGCAGCAGAACCTTTTTTCAGATGTGCCCCGGAAATGGGAAAAATGGGAAAAAATTGACTCCGCCCTGGATGCAATCCGCAGAAAATATGGCAACCATGGAATTTCCAGGGCAGCCGGCCGGAAAAACCGGCAGGGACCGCCCGAAAAAGACGGAGAATAATTAAAGTCTTATGCCAGGGTAAATCTTAAAAGCGCACCGACCCCGTATTTGCCAAAATCCTCGTGTTCGGCAAATACGTGTTCGATTTCGGCGTTCTGCAACATGGATCCCTTCTTAATCCTTGTGAAGATGTCCTCTTAAAATCTTTCTGTAGCGCTGGGTGCTTTTCTGATAAATTCGTCTGAAATCGATTCTAAGCATCTTCCTGCCCAGGATCCGGACTTCCTTTTTGCTGTCGCATGCTATCAGAACTTTGGATTTTAGCTGTTCGCAAAGAGCCTTCCAGGTATTTTCCGACTGGACATATATGGTGTATTTTTCCCCTGCCTGTTTAAAATTTTCAGGATCCGGGCAGCCGTCGAGAAATGCCCAGCCTATGCGACTGGCGTATTCATCCTGGTTTAACCCGAGTTCCTTTATAAAGACAGAAGCCCGCAGATACCGGTTGAAAAAAAATCCGGAGGAAAGATCAAACCCTATTTGCAGGGCGTCTTTTAAGTCCTGGAGATCTGTTGTCGGGGTGACAAACTTAAGCCTTTTTCCCCCTGCGGCATCTTTTAATACAACACCTTCCCTGCCGCGGTCGTTTAATTCGCGCATTAGCTCGTATAGCTTTTCAAGCCGGGCCGCGCTGTGCTGCCCCATTTTAGGTACCCCGGGCAGCCCGTAATCGGCCGTTATACGGTATCTTTCCTCAGGAGGCAGAAAATTGCCGTCAGGGGCTGTTATTTCAAATATAAAGAAATGCGCACCCGGGGCCATGTTCGGGTCCCGCTGCCAGTTGTAGGGGTTATCCCCGATTACCTCGCCGCAAAGGACGTGTTCGGGATAATCCCTGAAAAAGGAGTCCAGGTTTTTGTCTTTTTTCCATATAGACGCCCATTCGGTTGTAAAAGGGCATATAAATCCCCCCCTGGTGGCAGCCAGCAGGCCCCCCTGGTGCTGGAAAATCCGAGCATTATACCCGTCGAGCTTTTCTTCTGCAAAGAAAACCTCGTTTCCGAAAAGCCTTTCCACGCCTTCCTTGAGGCGGTATACGCGCTGGATCTGCGGGAAACCCGGCACGATTCGGTCAATATGGTTTTCTTGTGACGGGAATTCAAGGGTTCCGCGCAGAACATCCCTGTCTTTCTTATGTCTGTGATAGGTGTGCCCTCCGAACTCCAGGACTTCAAAATCCGGTTTTTTGGGCGTTTTCATCCTTTCACTCCTTTATTGTATCATTGCAGTAGTCGAGAAACTCCTGCGCCCTGAATACTTCTATACCAAAGGAATCCGCCATGTTTGCGATTCCCTGATCCGCCGTGAGAATAATTCCTCCGACTTCTCTTGCCAGAAGCACGACTTCTAAATCTTCCACGCTGTCCACTATGCCCGACCTCAGGGCTTCCCTGTAATGCTGTCTCACCCACCTGACGTTTTCGGGGGCATCATCGCTTTTTATGGCCTTCTCAGCTATGTGAAGTCCCTTGTTAACCCGCTGGCGCAGTTCTCTGACAAAAGTGTGAAACGTTATCGCGGGCACCTGCATGTTATACAAGTCCGGAGCCCTTACCACTGCCCTGGTTCTAAGGGTTTTAATCGCCTCTGGTTGTGCAAAAGTCGACAGTTCCCGGAAAATCGACAGGGGCATGTATATTTCCAGTGAAAACTTCCGGCAGATGTCCAAAAAACCCTCTATCGCCGAGCTCACGGAATCGCCGAACAGCTCCATGGCCTCGGGATTGACAAATATGCTTGTGTCAACTACAAGCTTGGAGCGGCTCGGTTCATGGCCTTTTGTTTTATTGCCTGTTTCCGCCACTGCTGCACCTGTCCGGGAGAAAGATATGATTGTCTTTTAAAACATGCTGATTTTAAATCAAATTACGTTTCTATAATAATCATTCCCAAACCGGTGTCAAGTTGTTTTTTCGTAACAGGCCAAAGCGGTGCCAGGCTAGTAAAGGATTTTCAGGACTTCGTTAATGCGGGCAAGGCTTTTCCGGGCAACCATGAGGATGTCTGCGTTGAGATTACCTTTTACCGCAAAATCGAGAAGGTTTGAGATATTGATGTAAACCTGGTCAAATGCGGATTTTACGTCCAGGTTATCATTCATGCAGTTTTTAAAATCCTGCTCAAGTCTGCCCGCAAGATTTTTGGCCGCAGTCGTTGTGCGGCCCGCGGGCGCTCTATGCTCGTTAATACGATTTATCATGGCCCTTAGTGTTTCTATTTTACCCCGGGCGCAATCAAGACGCTCCGTGTCCATGTTAAGAGACCTGCGGTAATTACCGTAAAGAAGGAAAAACCTGATATGATGGGGCTGAAACCCGCGGCTGACAAGATCGCTTAAATACACGATGTTGCCCCTGCTCTTGGACATCTTTTTGCCGCCAACCTTAACGTGGCCGCCGTGGAGCCAGTAGTGTGCAAGCTCCTTTCCGCTTATTGACTCGACTACCGCGATATTGTAATCGTGGTGCCTGTATATGTTGTCTATACCGCCGCAGCAGATATCAAGCTCCCGGCCCAAATGCTTTGTGATCATTGCAGGGTCCTGTATATTCCAGGCGGGACGGCCCTCGCCGAGTTCGGTTTTCCAGTATATGTCCCCGTCGGAGGGGCGCTTTTTTTTCCACAGGATAAAATCCCCCAGGTTCCAGCGCAGCCCCGGATAAGTGTCTTTCCTGAACCTGGTTCTTTTTTGGGGCCACCTGCTCATATCCAGTCCGAAGAGTTTTCCAAAATCCGAAAATTTTAAGGGATCAAAAAAGATATCCCCCTTGTGCCTGTAAGCTGCCTGTTTTTCCAAAAGCCGCTTTATCAGCACAACAGCCTGGTCAACGCATTCTGTTGAGCGTGCGATGGTGCCGGGCAGCCGGATATCAAGCATTTCGCAGTCCCGGATAAACCTTTCAGCCACGGGTGTGGTAAGCTCCTGCAGGGAAATGCCTAGTTCATTTGCCCGGGCAATAGCCTTGTCCTCCATGTCGGTAAAATTTATAAGGCGTTCGACTTGGTATCCCAGGTATTGAAGATAGCGCTCCAGGATGTCTTCAAAAAGAAATGTCCGGTAATTGCCGATGTGCGGCCAGTCGTAAATGGAAGGCCCGCAGGTGAAGATTTTAACGGGACGCCCGGGGTGCCTGGGTATAAATTTTTGGTTACTACGGGCCATGGTGTTGTAAAGATACAGATCCGCCGGCATAACGTCTCTTTCTTTCATTAATGGTGATGACCTTGTTCGCCGTGACCTCCGGCAATAACATAGACCGCCTCTTTATCCGCAGGATTCTCAAGATAGGCAGTTTGTTCTTCGGCTATGTAGAACGCCTCTCCCTGCTTAAGGCGCCCTTGTGCCGCACCTGTTACCTCAAGATCACCGTCTGCTGCCAGAACCATTTCCTCGTGGCCCCTGCCGGGTTTTACAAGCCGGTTTTTTTCTCCCGGCTGCAAAACCCCGTAGATCATGTAGCAGGCATGGCTTCCCGTATGCTCGGCTCCGAAAACAAACTCCCCGTCCTCTGAATCAAGGGCGTTTTTCCTAAGGTCTATAAATTGGTGCATGGGCTTTCTCCTTTATGTTTTTATGGTTGAGGCACCTGGGATCAGGCTGATCCGGCCGGCTGTAGGCCAGGTAACTCATGGCCGGGCATCCGCCCCGGCAGTCCCGGTAAAACCTGCATGAATGGTTTTTACACGGATTGCCGGAAAAATTCCTGAAAAAATCAAGCACCGGATGATTCCATATTTCAGAGAAATCGTCTTTTAAGATATTTCCCAGGTAAAACCTATTGTATCTGAAAAACAGATAGCATGGATATACAGAGCCGTCGCACAGCACGGAAAGCTTTGTGGTGCCCGCGGGGCATCTGGTGTTTTCAAGTTCGGGATAGCTTTTCGTATCAGGGATAAACCCGCCGCAGAAAACCCCTTTTAATCCCGGGTACAGGTTTTTTAACTCCGTGAGCCGGTTTGAAAACGATTCAAAGGAAGGGCAGTTTTCAAGATCGCCGCAGTCGGCCGCATCCCTGAAAATAAGCCTGGTATCTGTTTCCGGAATTTGTATGTACGGGCTCAGGGTTTGTTCAGGATCGTCTGAATCGGTATAAACGGTTTTTACGATCGGCTGCCTGTCAAGGATGTATTGGTGCAGTTTTTTTGAGACCCTGGATTCGTTTATTGAAATGCCTATTTGCACATTTTGACCGGAAAACTTCTCAGAGAGGTAAAAAAGCTTTTCCGGGGCCGAGCCGTTGGTGCTGATAGTTGTTGTAAGGCGGTTTTTACAGATAATACTTAGGAGTTTTTCCAGATCGGGGTGAAGCGTGGGTTCTCCGCCGAGAATGTCTATGTGTCCGGCACCTGAAATTCTGCAAATATTTGCAATTTTTTCAAAAGCTTCAATAGCTATATCCCCGGTCCCGGCAATGCCTCGGTTAAAGCAGAAGCTGCAGGAATAGTTGCAACGCAGCGTGGGATAGAACTGGATGTAATCAGGAGCATCAACCTTTGTCCTGCTCATAATCAACCCCGTAAATGGCGCACATGGCCGGATCAGGTGCAAGGGGGCGGGGTGCACGGAAGCGGCACCCGCCCCGGCATTCGGTTATAAATTTGCAGTCTTTGCATTCAAGCTGGTCAAGCCGTATATGGGGCACCTTGTGCCAGCAGTCCGAAAGATTTTTGCGTGCATCTCCCAGGGGATGATCACTGTAGAAACCGCATTTTACCGCTTTTCCATCCGGCATCACGGCCATGAGATGCCGTCCGCAGGCATAATCCTCAGATGATCCGTGATATCCGCCGCCAAAGGCATAGTCCATCAGCGGTGCCGCTGTTTTGTAATCAACGCAAAGCTCACCGTGACCGGCAAGATTGCCGGTTACTGTCAATATGTCAACGCCCCATTCCACTGCTCGGGCCTTTTTTACAAGCTCCTGCATCTGTTGGAATTCTTCAAGATTGTCCCTGTGGATCATGGTGGAAAAGGAAATATCCATGCCTGATTTTACCGCAGCCTCCACACCCCGGATCAGCAGGTCAAATGTTGCCTTTCCCCTCAGCGACTCGTGGCCGAATCGCATGCCGTCCATGCTGAAGGAAATTTCTTCCGCATTCAGTCTGCCAATGTTTTCGGGAGTTATAAGCGTGCCGTTTGTAAAAAGTATCCTCCGGATGCCAAGGCCGCTTGTTTGTCTTAGAAACGTTTCAAGATTACGATAGAGCAGGGGCTCTCCTCCTGATATAAGCAGGCGCAGGCCGCCGTTTCGGGCAAACTGCCGGGCGACTGCCACGGCATCTTCAAGCGCCAGCTCCTTTTCCGAGGGCGGGCCGAGGTAACAGTGGCGGCATCTTAAATTGCACCTGTGAAGCAGGTGGAGTTCAAGGTAACGCAAAGAGGGGATGTCTCCCCGGTCCACGCGGATACTTATCTCTTCCGGGGCGTCAAGTAGTTCCAGGATTTGTTCTTCTATGCAGTATTCAACAAATTCGTCTTGGTCCGTAAGCTGCTTTCCCCTGCGGGTGCCGTTGCAAAGCTTTAAAAATTCAAGTGCATTTTTGTCTATTTCATATAGTTCATCTTTTTGAGTGTGATAAACAAAGGGGGTTTCCAGGATTTTTAAGGCAGCCCCGGGATGTAGCCTTAGCACGGAGTTGCGCCAGTCGGCGGTGTTCATAACACTTTTTCCAGATCCGTGATATCAAGTGTCCGGTTTTCTATTAAATGGACAAGCACGATATAGCCCCCGCAGGGTTCAAGATCATCAGAGGGTTCAGGTGACTGAAAGTCACAGTCCTGCGCCTTAAATTCACATGCCCGGCACAGAACAAAGCCCAGATCAGTCCTGTGTTTTTCCCAAACGCCGCGGTCTTTCTCCACGTTTCGGATATTTTTTTCACTGATTTTCCCGCCCTGGTAAAGCCTGGCTGCTGTCCTTGCGCCAAGGCAGGCCATGTCCTCTTTTTCGTCTTCGGCAAAAAATATGCAGAAAGGCCTGCAGATATAATCTTTAAAGTCTGTTTTAATGGATTTGGATCTTGTCATCTGTGCAACGGGTCCTTTATGAAAATTTTGGAATCTGAATGGACAGTTGCCGCATTTTGAACTGAAAAAGCCTGTGCATGAAATATGTGACCATACACAGGCTTTGGGGTCATTTAGAAAATCGGTTTTAACAGGAGCGTTTACATTTGCACAGACCACTGGGGATTTTCTTTACTTTTCGGATCTTCATGATTTTTCTCCTTTCTTCTTGAAAGTATTAGCAGTTACCCCCGCTTTTTAAAAAACGGTTCCGAATGACTGTATGCCGCGTTCGTCGCGACTTTATTATAAAATAACAGCTCCCCTTCAGGGTGTCAAATCAACTTTGCCATATTGACCTTTTTTATAACCCCCCCAAATCTTTGCATACCCCCTCCGCAGCTTATGATATGGAGAATTTCCCCCGGATTTGTGACAAGAACCCCTGAGAGCAGATCAACAGGTGTGTGGGAAAATATTTCAGGGATAAGCGGGGTGGAAGCGCCCAGCAGCACCACGTGTCTGCATCCGGTTGCAGCATCGATTATATCGTCGAATGTATGATTTATAATTGATGTAGCTGTAAGAATACAGACAGTGCATTGCGGCAGCAAATCCGGGATCTTTGCCGCCGGCTGAAGGCCGTCTGCGGGGGCGTCAATCTGTTCAAAGACGGTAAGAGCAGCCCCGGTGCTTTTAACAGGCCCGATCAGCGGGCCGAAACTGCCCACCATTCCCACATGGTCCTTTTTTGATAAACAGGGATTATCACGGGTAATAAAAAATACAAAATTATTCGAAGTCATACTGGAGCACCTTATTATGCATCCAAGGGATTCTGTATTCAGGTTGGGTGCCAATCCAGTCCATTATTAATGGGTTAAACGTTTTTT
>JAIPDS010000125.1 GCA_021737565.1 Desulfobacteraceae bacterium
GGAGGAGATATTGGTACTGGTAATAGGCGAAGTCCTTATGGATATTTTTCCGGAATACCGGCGCATAGGAGGTGCGCCGTTTAATTTTTCATACCATCTCCATCAGTTCGGGGTGCCGGTAAACTTTATCTCCCGGATCGGTGACGATGAGACCGGAAAAGAAATCCTGACCCTGTTAAAACGCAACAAATTCGATGCAGACCATATACAGACAGACCCCGTGTATCCGACCGGCAGCGTAATGGTTCACCCGGACGGAAGCGGCGGGCATATTTTTGAAATCATTAAGGATGTTTCATATGATCATGTCAAGCTGCCGGAGTCACCCGCACATGCCGCAGGAGAAAATCCGGAGCTGATCTATTTCGGAACCCTGATCCAGCGTACACCCGAAGCATTCAGACAGATTCAGCACTTTCTGGCAAACCGCGCACCTGAAACAAAATGCTTCTACGACATCAACCTGCGTCCCGGCTGCTACAGCAGGGAAATAGTCGTCAAATCGCTTGAACAGACAGATATCCTGAAAATCAATCACGAAGAAATCTCTGTTATAAGAAACATGCTTGATGTTGACGTGCCGGAAGAAGAATTTCCGGAAAGGCTGATGAAAGAATACGATATAAGCATGATTTCTTTGACCCGGGCAGAAAGCGGAAGCCAATTAATAACCCTGCAGTCACAGCATTCAATCAGTGTTCCTGAATTTGGCCCGGTAGTTGATACCGTCGGTGCGGGCGACGCCTACGCCGCAGTACTGGCGCTGGGATGCCTCAACGACTGGCCCCCGCAGCGCATACTTTCGGCTGCCACTGAATTTTCAGCCCGGATCTGTCAAATACAGGGGGCGATACCTGAAGACCATCGATTTTATGAATCTTTTCTCAATCATTGATGAGCCTGTAACCTGTAAAAAGTCTTTTTTACAGGCAGTGTTAAGTTTTAAGTGATTAAGTGTTAAGTAAAATCAGTAAGTTATTTTTATTGTTTGGTGATTATTCCAGTTTTATGACTTCCGGGGAAATTCTTTTCTTGCGCTCTGCCGAAATTGCACTTCGCTGCCCTGACGGCGGTGCGGAAAAGCGGGTTTCCGAGCGGAAATTGAGGCTCAAAGAGGCTCCTGGAGCGAGGAAACTCCTTTTGCGCCCCACCGATCAGCCGAGGTGCTTACAAATTTTCTTTCGGCAAAAATACCGCCCTGGCGGGATAAACAGCTTTTTACGAAACCGTAATCATTTAGCAGGAGAAAAAAATGCCTGAAAATGAAAAACAGATATATATTCAGATGTTTAGCATCCACGGCCTGGTACGGTTCGAAAACCCCGAACTGGGCAGAGACGCCGATACCGGCGGGCAGGTCCTGTATGTAGTTGAACTGGCAAAACATTTAAGCCAGCGTCCCGAAATACGCAAGGTGGACCTTTTCACCCGGCTTGTCGATGATCCAAGGGTGTCAGACGATTACGCCCGCCCGGTTGAAAACTACAATGACAAATGCAGGATCGTACGCATCCAATGCGGAGGCAGAAAATATTTCCGCAAGGAACTGCTGTGGCAGTATCTTGATGAATATATAGACAAGACCATAAAGTTCATTAAAAAAGAAAACGACTGCCCTGACCTGTTTCACGGACATTACCCTGATGCAGGCTACGTGGCTATGAACCTGGCCGAAATTTACGATGTCCCCTTTATTTTCACCGGCCATTCCATGGGAATACCCAAAAAGCAGAAGCTTATTGCAGACGGAATGAAGGAATCTGAAATTGTCAAGAAATACAAGATTGACACCCGCATTGACGTGGAAGAAAGGATCCTTAAAAATGCAGATCTTATCATCACAAGCACCAACCATGAAATAGAGGATCAGTACGGCTCCTACGAAAATTCCAATTTCCCCGATTACAGGGTCATACCGCCGGGAATCGATGTTGAGCGCTTCCACCCCTATTACCATGACCGGCTGCCGGAAACGGAAAAATCGGAGCTTGCCAAGTATGCACAGGCCAATATGCTCGCCCAGCTCGAGCGTTTCCTGATGTATCCGGACAAGCCTTTGATCCTGGCTCTTTCCAGGCCTGACAAGCGGAAAAACATCTCGGGACTGATTCAGGCCTACGGAGAGGACCGGGAACTTCAGGCCATGGCCAACCTGGCCATATTTGCAGGCATACGAAAAGACATAAACGAAATGGAGGAAAATGAAAAGGACGTGCTTACCCGGATGCTCCTTATGATGGACAGATACGATCTCTACGGCAAAATGGCCATACCCAAGAAACACGACCCTGAATACGAAGTGCCGGAATTATACAGGATCACGGCGGAAAAGCGCGGGGTTTTCGTCAATCCGGCGCTAACTGAACCCTTCGGCCTGACCCTGCTGGAGGCGGCTGCAACCGGCCTGCCGCTGGTGGCCACAAATGACGGGGGGCCTCACGATATTATCGGCAACTGTGAAAACGGGATCATGATAAATCCCAACAATCCGGCGGAAATTGCCGAGGCAATAAGACAGATACTTATTGACGAACAGCTCTGGCAGGAATACTCCAAGAAGGGCATAATGAACGTGCGCAATTATTATACCTGGGAGAGCCACGCTCAAACCTATACAGAGGAAATAAGGCCGATTATCGAACAAACCGCCGCTGCCCGTCCTCCTGCAGAGGAAGCCGGAAAAGCGGTCGGCAAACGTCTCACCGGTATCCAGCAATTTCTTGTAAGCGACATAGACAACACCCTGATATGCGATCAGGACGCAGACAGGGACGAATTGATCCGGTGGTTAAATGACAACAGGGAAAAAATCGGCTTCGGCGTGGCAACCGGCCGCCGTGCGGACTCGGCTGTAAATATCCTTGAGGAATACGGGTTTCCAAGGCCCGACGTGGTCATCTCGGACGTGGGAACCGAAATTTACTACGGCGAAGAGCTTCACTACGATCAGGGCTGGGATTCCCATATAGCCAGCAGGTGGGACAGGGAGAAAATATTGGAGCTGCTGTCGCAATTCGATTTTCTTGAACTCCAGGAAAAAGCGGCACAGCGGAAATTTAAAATCAGCTACAACATGGAGCCCGGCAAAGACAGGATTGCAAAGATACACAACACCCTTTCCGCAAATAAACTACGTTATACGCTGATATATTCCCATGAAAGATACCTTGACATCATTCCCTACCGCGCATCCAAGGGCAAGGCGATCCGGTATTTGAGCTATAAATGGGAATTGCCTCTGCAGAGCTTTCTGGTAAGCGGAGATTCGGGAAATGACGAAGAGATGCTCCGGGGAGAACAACTTGGCGTGGTTGTGGGCAACTACAGCCCGGAACTCGAGAATCTCAAGGGCGCAAATAAAGTCTATTTTTCCAAGAAACAGTGTGCCGGCGGAATCCTGGAAGGTATCAGAAAATATTCCTTTATCACAAACAACCCGGGTTAGTACTGACACAGGAGAAAGACTCAGATGAAACGTTTTTATACCGCCGTTGCCATTGTTTTGCTACTTGCAGCCGGCGCGCAGGTAAAAGCCGAAAACAGCAGTACCCGGTTAAACGTGTTTGTCAGCATTCTCCCCCAGAAATATTTTGTCAAACAAATAGCCGGCAACCATGCAGATATCAGGACTATGGTCTCACCGGGCGCACACCCGGCCACCTACGAGCCATCCGCTTCCCATATGGCCGCCCTGGCAGAATGCGATATCTATTTTGCTGTCGGAGTCCCGTTTGAGCAAGCCTGGATGAAAAAAATCCGCGGAGCAAATCCGGGGATCAAGGTCGTCTACACTGACAACTGGATAGAAAAGCAACCCATTGACAGGACAAGTGATTCACTGCATTCTCACGGCGGAGGCGACCCCCATATATGGCTTTCTCCTCCCCTGGTCATGGTACAGGCAAGACACATATTGACTGCACTTATTAAAGCAGATCCGAAGCATGCCCAGATATATAAAAGCGGCTACAATGAATTCATCGCCGAGCTTGCCGAACTCGACACTGAACTGCACGACTTTTTTCCGCCCGAAAAAGACCCGAAGGAGTTTATAGTGCTTCATCCTTCCTGGGGGTATTTTGCGGATGCTTACGGATTAAAGCAGACAGCAGTGGAAGCGGAAGGAAAATCTCCAAAAGCGGGCAAAATAAGAAAACTGATAGAACTTGCACGGCTAAAGGGCATAAAGACCGTGCTGGTACAGCCCCAGATTTCCGGCCGGACAGCTGAAATGATAGCCCGGGCCATTGACGGCACCACGGTAACCGCGGATCCGCTGGCCGAAGACTGGCGAAAAAATCTGCTTGAAGTCGCCCGTAAAATCAGCAGGGCCGCGAGGTAGACCGCCATGGACGAACCGGTGATTTCAGTTAAAAATCTTTACTTTTCCTACAACAGCGCCCCGGTGCTCGAAAATGTTACTTTCGATGTGACAGACAGGGAGTTTCTGGCGATTATCGGTCCGAACGGCGGCGGCAAATCCACGCTTATAAAACTGATTCTCGGTCTTCTAAAACCGGATGCCGGGCTGGTCCTGGTTTTTAACAAGCCCCCGGAAAAGGTTTCCCAACGCTTCGGCTACGTGCCCCAGGATATTCTCGTAAACAGGGGGTTTCCCATTTCGGTGTTCGAGGTGGTATTAATGGGCAGGCTGCGCCACCGCAAAAAAACCCGCATCAGCGATTCGGATCGTGAGGCCGCAGCCCAATCCCTTGAAATCATGGGCATGAAGGGATATGAGAACAGCAGAATTGACGGTCTGTCAGGGGGCCAGAGAGAGCGGGTGTTTATTGCCAGGGCGCTTACAACAGACCCGGATATCCTGGTATTAGACGAGCCAACGGCCAGCGTGGATACGGGCGGCCGCGCCGAATTATATAACCTGTTAAAGGATCTGAACCGCACCAGGACCATTATAGTGGTCAGCCACGACCTCATGGTCATGTCTTCGAATGCGACCGCGGTGGCATGCGTCAACAGGCAGGTCTATTACCACGATAAAGGCGAAATCACTCAGGATATGC
>JAIPDS010000042.1 GCA_021737565.1 Desulfobacteraceae bacterium
CCAAAGCGGCCGGCGCTTGTTTGAGCGCACGTGAGTGAGCGAGTTCGCCGGACGCGGCGGAGCACGCCGTGCAGATGCCAGGCCCGAATGCAGCGAACGAAAAGACTGCCCTGCCTTGGACAGCATCCTGATAACCGGACTGCGGATTGTTCGGTTTTTGCATTTTTCCGGCTTTTCCGGTGATCCGATAATACCGGAAAGTATTTGCAAAAATTCAACCCGGCTCCCGAGGATTCCTGCACAACGGTCCTGCGGGGCAATTTGTTCACTGCTGACCGTCTTCAGGAATACAGTCAAGCCGCTGGCGTGATGAAATTCCGCAGGGATGCAGCGCAACGCAGATATTGGACTTTTTACGAAGGAATTATTATTATTTTCTTTATCATTTATGGATGTTTATCAGGAAACAAGTCAATCTGTGCATACACAGGAAAGGACAGGAAAATGAACCAGAACCGCATCTGCTATTTGCTGGGCATACGCTATCCCGTCGTCCAGGCGCCCATGAACTGGGTCAGCGGGGCCGCTCTGGCCGCCGCAGTGTCAGAGGCCGGCGGAATGGGCACACTCGGACCCAATGCCGGCGCGAAAACAATAGAGCCCGACCCTGAAAAAACCGCCGAAACCATGCGCGAACAGATAAAAAAAGTCCGGTCCCTTACTGACAAGCCCTTTGCAGTCAACGTGGTGGTGGGCTTCGGTGAAGACGTTAAATATTCCCAAAAAATCGTGGAGGTGCTTACAGAGGAAAAAGTTCCGGCCGCCATCGTATCCGTGGGCCGGCCCGACACCTACACCGAGACCCTGAAAAACGCCGGCATCAAGGTCATGCATGCCATCTCCACGGCCCGCCACGCTCAAAAAGCCCAGCAGGCCGGCGTTGACGCGGTCATCTGCGAAGGCTACGAGGCCGGCGGACACAAGGGCTTTACAGAGCTGACCACATTTGTGCTGACCCCCTTGGTGGCCGACGCTGTAGACATACCCGTGGTCACCGGCGGCGGAATCGGCGATGCCCGCGGCGTGCTGGCCGCACTGGCCCTCGGCGCAGACGGCATTTACATGGGTTCGCGCTTTATGGCCACCCAGGAGTCTGACAGCCATGACAACGTCAAGCAGGCAGTTGTCCGCGCCAAAGACGCCTGCACGATTTCGCTTGACAAGCAGTTCATGATCGCCAGGGACCTTAATAACACCTTTGCGGATCAATTCCGGCAAATGCGCAAATCCGGCGCCTCAGCCGAAGAGCTCGGCAAATACCTGGACGAACACGGTCAGTACCACGCCCAGCACCTCGGCAGGGCAGATGACGCAGAGATCTGCTGCGGCCAGGTCGCAGGAATGATAAATGACACGCCCCCGGCAGGTGAGCTTCTCGGCTCCATCATAGCAGACCTGGAAAATCGTTTTGCCGAACTCGAAAAACAGGTCCGGCAAATCACTGGCAGCACATAAAAACATGCTGATGGTGGCAGGGCAGCATCCCGGCGCCGGAGCCTGATGTGGCAGGCTGCTTTCTAATCCAGATAAATCATCTTCCGGGTCATGCCCCCGTCTGCCACGAAGTTTTGCCCGGTGATAAAACCGGCCTGGTTTGATGCCAGAAAGGCGGCAAGCCCGGCCACATCTTCGGGCACGCCAACCCGGCCCGCAGGGTGCTGTGCATGGTCGGTTTCAGAGAGCGCAGGTGTCTGACGTCTGCTCTTTTTCTGCCACTCTGCGGTTTCAATCCAGCCCGGACTGATGCAGTTGACACGGACCTGCGGCCCCATGCTTACAGACAAAGCGTGGGTGAACGCAACAATTCCCCCCTTGGATGCGGAGTAGGCCTCGGTGTGTGGTTCGGACTGCAGTGCCCGGGTGGATGCTATGTTGATTATGCACCCGCCGGTTTTTCCGAGATAAGGCGCTGCGTGCTTTGCGCAGAGAAAACACCCGGTAAGATTGACCCCGATTACGCGCTGCCACTGCTCAAGGCTGAGCTCTGTGACCGGCACCCCGAAAAAACCGCTTATTCCGGCGTTGCAGATCAGCACGTCAAGTCTGGCAAACTGCCGGAGCGTTTCTGAAACAGCGGTTTTGACATCCTGCTCATCTGAAACGTCGCAGCACAATGCAACCGGGTTCCCGTTTTTTTCCAGTTCCTCAGCCGTCTCCTGGCAGGCTTCTTTGTCGCAGTCGGCGATCAGCACGTTCATGCCGTCTGCCAGAAATTGTTCCGCTATCGCCCTGCCGATGCCCTGGGCGCCGCCGGTGACCAGTGCTGTTTTTGCTGTTTGATCTGTCATATAACACCTCATTTTTGCGGATAAAAAATATATAGTATCTGATTCCGGATCCGTCATCAAATGATTATAAGCCCACTGTCATTAACACTCAGGAAGATTTTCATTGTGAAATATTAAAAATTGGTTATCCTAAAGATGGTTTATTTACCCTTAATTGGAGGTTGGTATGGATATTTCAATACCTCTAGATAAAATGACATGTCTGGATAAAATAGCGGTGATGGAGAAAGTATGGGATGGTCTTTGCCGAAATCCTGAATCGATTTCATCGCCTGAATGGTTTCATGTTCTATTAATATCAGTCAAGAGATCTCGGTGAGTATTTTCTCGACTCTATCCTTTCAGACATAGAATCGCTCCGTATCTATGCCTGTATTCACGCCCTCCATTTTGGATTGCCGCAGGAATCCCGCGCGGAAAAAGTATTGCAGCTATTTTGACCATTGATCATTTAAAAAATATAATTCTATACTTAGAGTAAAGGAGGAAAAAATGGATTTACATCATTCATTTACAAAAAAAGAGTATATTTTCAGAAAAAAACTTTTTAAGCTACTCGGGGGCGCTTTTCATGTTTATGATAGCAGCGGCAATGTGGTATTCTTTTCCAAGCAGAAAGCTTTTAAGTTAAAAGAAGATTTTACTGTTTATGCGGATGAGAGTATGCAGCAGGATCTTCTTACCATAAAGGCGGACAGGGTGCTGGATATCAGTGCTGAGTACAGAGTGGTTGACAGCACAACAGGTGAGGATGTGGGAACAATCAAAAGAGAAGGTTTAAAGTCAATATTAAAAGACCAATGGACTATTAAGGGAAAAAAGAGCGAAAAGACAGCCACTTTGAGTGAAGAGAGTACCCTGGGGGCAATATTAAGCAGATTTATTAATCTGGTCCCGCAGAAATATGTGATAAAGGATGATTCCGGTATGGAATTAGCGACTATCCGGCAGCACTTTAATCCTTTTATTCTTAAATACAGTATGTCTATGCTTGACGGCAGGAATTCCATAGACCCCAGGCTTCTTATTGCCATGGGTATTATGATTTCCTCCATAGAAGGACGGCAGGATTGATAGTTTAAAAGTATTTTTACCGTAGCGATGACACCTCGAACCCTATCATCCTTTAACATCCTGCAATAGGAGCCGTCGGTCTCCTTATATTCGCCAGTCCTTGAAGATAAGTCCGTTTTGGAGGAATGTCTTGTCCCCGGTAGAAAAACCGTGACAACCGCAGCACCGAAAAAGCTTTTGATCGCCATACTGCCGAAGGCGGCATCCATGCCAAAACCATCGTATACAACGCCACCCAGCACCGGACCGACCCCGAAGCCCGCTATAAGAGCCATATTGAAAAGCGCCATATATACCTTCAAAAGCAAGTTCCTATACCTATATACCTTATACCTTCCCGGGAATCAGGGCTCCTGCCAGCACCAAAAACCTTGACGAATAAGGATCTTTTGCCTATGTTTTTCAATTTAGCACAAGGCTGGCTGCAGCCTGCCTGAAGATAAAAAACGAAAATAACCGGAGTACACTGAAAATGACCGCCAAATGGAAGCTTAAGAACGCTTACAAAAAATATACAGCAGACCAGGACAAGACCCTTGCGCCTGAGCAGACCGTTGCAGAGGCAAAACGCAGATTTGAAATGCTCAATCTTGAAATACTTGAAGAAACCGTACGCATAGACAACGGCAGGCTGGATATCCCGGTTTATTTAAGCGTATGCGGGGCGGACGCAAGAGCCCTTACAAAAACAGGCAAGCAGATGGGAAAAGGGGCCACCCCGCAGCAGGCAGAAGCAAGCGCTGTCATGGAACTCGTGGAAAGGTTCAGCTTTTACAGTTTTGCGCAGAACAGTGAAAATTTTGCAAAAGGCACCCGCAAGGAAACGGGGGCCCAGGCAATGGACTTTGCAGATATTGCAAAGTCAGTGCACGACACCTCTGAAGACCTGGAGGCTGCACGGCTGATTTTTGACAGTCTTGAATTCAAATGGGCAAAAGGCTTTAACCTGACCAGGAATGAGCCGGTTCTTGTCCCTTTTGAATGGTTTTTCGCAATAAACGAATTCAACGGAACATCTGCGGGCAACACCCTTGAAGAAGCCCTGTGCCAGGGAATCTGCGAAATAGTGGAACGCCATGTCTCGGACCTTGTCTGCAGCAGCCGCATGCGGGTGCCCGGAATTGACCCGGATTCTGCAGACGATGCCATGGTAAGGCAGATGCTCGCAAAATACCGCAGAAACGGCATTCTTATATATGCATCGGATTTTTCACTGGATATCGGAATACCCTCGGTGGGGGTTCTGGCCTGGGATCCGGAGACCTTTCCGGAAAAAAGCGAAATCGTCTGGACCGCGGGCACCGCGCCTGATCCGCAAAAAGCATTTTCACGTGCCCTTTCGGAAACAGCCCAGCTTGCAGGAGATTTCAACACAGGATCAAGTTATGTGGCAAGCGGGCTACCCAAACTTACTTCCCCGGAGAAAGCAGAATTCATTACCCGGCCCGAACATATGGTTTCGATAAATGAACTTCCCGATATTTCAGATGAGAATATACTGGTGGAAACAGAACGCTGCATTGAAGCGCTTTGCCGGACAGGGCTGGAGGTTATAACCATGGAGACCACCCATCCCGGCCTCGGCATACCCGCCCTTTATACGGTTGTTCCCGGGGCCGGGTTCAGGGAGCGGGCCAGGGCTTCAAGCGTGGCAATGTTTTGTGCCAGGCTGATCGCGGAAAAACATCCCACCCCACGCGCAATTAAAGAGCTAAAAAAGATCGACAGCATTCTGCCCGGGAAATACTTCGTGGAATTCTATCTTGGAAAAACCCACCTGGAGTCGGGCCTGCATGGCATCGCTTCCAAATATTTTCACCAGGCGCTTGAATTAAACCCCCACGAACAGGACATCCCCAGTATATACTCCTATCTGGGCCAAGCCTACAAGGAGACGGGCGCATATGAAAAGGCCCTTAAAGCTGCAAAATCAGGACTGGCGTACGATAATGAACGAACCGACCTTTACAATCTGGCAGGGTTCTGCCAGTTCAAGCTGAAGGATCACGAGGCGGCCATTGACAGCTTTGCACGGGCGGTCAGGCTGAATCCATCTTCTGCAATCGATTACGCAAACCTGGCCGTGAACTACAGGGAAACCGGAGACACCGAGACCGCGGCAGCCTTTTTTCGCGCAGCCCTTGATCTTGATCCCGGACTGGATTTTGCCAGGGAGAATCTGGAAAAACTTACCGGACAATCCCCTTGAGATCCTCCCTGATATAGCGCCCCGGCACCGGTGTGACCCTGGGAACCGAACCCAGCGGGCTTTGATCAACCAACAGCGGGCAGCCATAAGCCTCTTCAAGGGTTTTATATGTGAGTACCGCCTCCGGGGCTCCTGATTGTACCATCCTGCCCCGGTTTATCAAAAGCAAGGTGTCTGCATACATTGCCGCAAGGTTAACGTCATGAGAAACCATGACCACAGTAATACTCTTTTCAAATTTCATTTTCTCCATAAGGTCCATGACCCTGAGCTGATGTGCTATATCCAGGGCGGCGGTCGGCTCGTCAAGAAGCATTACTTCAGGCTCCTGGCATATTGCCCTGGCTATGAAAACCCGCTGGCGCTCGCCTCCGCTTAACTGGTCAATACGCCGTTGGGCAAGATGGTCGATTTCCGTGAATTCCATGGCCCTGGCCGCAAGATCTGCATCCCGTCCCGATTCAATCCCGAATGTTCCCAGGTGCGGACTGCGGCCGAAAAGCACCACGTCCCTTACCCTGAACGGAAAATCCATGGGGACCTGCTGCGGGACAAACGCCATTTTTCGGGCGAGTTCTCTTCTCCCGTAGCTGCCTATCGCCCGGCCGTCTATAAGGACACTTCCTTTATCCGCCCTGTGAAGTCCGGCAAGTATCTTCATCAGGGTGGTCTTTCCCGAACCGTTCGGCCCTATTACGATAAAACATTCGCCCGTGTTTACAGAAAAGGAAATCTCCTTTAATACAGGCTCCTGTCCGTAGCCTGCTGATATCTGCCTTGCGCTGATCGCCCCGGGCATCACCCTCCCCTTCTTCTTAAAAGATATATGAAAACAGGCGCTCCAACCATCGCGGTGATAACGCCTGCAGGCATCTCACCCTGCCGGGGCAATATCCTGGCAAGCAGATCGCATATCACAAGATAGCCCCCCCCGCCGAAAATACAAGCAGGCACAAGAACCCTGTGGTCCGAGCCGAGCAAAAGCCTAAGCAAATGGGGAATCACAAGGCCGACAAAGGCTATAAGGCCGCATTGGCATACAGTCGCGCTTATCATAAGGGAAGTTATTATCAAAAGGGAAATAGTAACCAGTCCTGCATTTACTCCCATGGACTGGGCCATCTCTTTTCCCATCAAAAGCAGGTTCATTTTGTGGGCCATCCAGAATATTGCAGCAAAACAGGGAAGTACTATGAGTGCGAGGATCAGGGCTTCTGTTTTTCCGCCGGAGGAAAGATCGCCCATAAGCCAGAACATGATGCTATGCAGCCTGGAGTCTGTGGTAAGGGATATAAGAAACATGATGACCGCGGAACAAAAGGCGTTTACCATGACCCCGGCAAGAAGCAGTGACTCCTTTTTTGCAACCGCCTGACCTGCCGCAATGCCAAGTACAAGAAACAGGGTTCCCATTCCTCCGGCAAAGGCAAGAAGGCCCACGCCCGGAAAACGCGCCAGTCCTAGCAGAATACCGACGATTGCGCCGATTGCCGATCCCCCGGATATGCCCAGTATATAAGGCTCGGCAAGGGGGTTTCTCAAAAGCGCCTGAAACACCAGTCCGCCCAGTGAAAGGGTCGCTCCTACCAGTGCGGCAAGAATAACCCTGGGAAACCGGATTTTCCAGATAATTGCATGCATGGTGCCCTGTTCACTGAAAAAACCGGAAAAAGACTCTTTTACAGCCGAAAACCCGGCGCCCGAAGAGCCCATGCTAAGGGCAAGAAATACGGCAATCCCGAGAAGCAGGATCATAAGGCAGGAGACAGTAAAAATCCTTATCAATACACTGTTCATAATTAATTTCGCCCTGTCTCATTGAACCGGCCGGGATGAATCAGCCCGGCCAGTTCCTCCAGTCCTTTTACCAGTCTTGGCGAGGGCCTGTCCACAAGGTCGGAGTTGACGAGATAAATGCGGTCATTTGCTGCTGCAGGCAGATTCTTCCACTGTTTCCATTCCTTTACAACACGGCGAAAGGCATTCTGCCTGTTCATGGAGGTCACGATGATTATTTCAGGAGCCAGGGCAAGGACCTCTTCTGTGGAAAACTTAGGATAGCCTTTGTATTCTCCCGAAAGATTTTTGCCACCCGCCCTGGTGATAAGTTCATGGATAAAAGTATCAGAACCCGCGGAAATAATAGGATTTATTCCTATCTGAAAAAATACGCCGGGACGCCGGGATATATCCGAAAGCTTTTTATCCACTTCAGCCAGCCGTTCCTCCATATCCTCAACCACCCTTTTCGCCTTATCCTCGGCTCCAAGCAGTGACCCTATTTCCTTAATTGTGTTCATTACAGACGCCAGATCCCTGGGATCCAATGCATAAACCGGGATACCCAGCTCTTCAAGCCTCCTTACCACACCGATCGGATTTCCGTCCTTGACTGCAATGCACAGATCCGGATTTAAAGACACGATCTTTTCAATGTCAAGAGACACATAGCTTCCCACCGAAGGTATTTTTTGGGCTTCCTGCGGATAATTGCTAAACTGCGTGACTCCAACCAGCAGTCCGCCGCAGCCCACTGCAAAAACCATCTCGGTTATGCTAGGGGCAAGACTTACAACGCGCCCCGGACTATCAGGCACGTTTACCAGCCTTCCGGCATGATCTTTAACCTCTTCGGCCCAAATCGGACCTGCCGTAAGCAGAAGCGATAAAAACAGGATACAGCTTCGTATAAACATTACTCTCCGGCCAATCAATCAATCACCGCCTGATCCAATAAACTGATCAATGGCACTTATCAGCTCCCTGGTACGCAGGGGTTTTGCTATAAAATAGGAATCCCCGATTTTTTTAAATACGTCTTTTCCGGTATCCTGCCGTGTCACAAGTGCGGTAAGAAAGATAACCGGTATGGATGCCGTGGCTGGGTTCTGCCTTAACTCTTCGAGCACGGTCTCGCCCGACACATCAGGCATCACCATATCCAGAAGTATGATATCGGGCATCTCTGTTGCCGCAAGCTCTATTCCCCTTGTGCCTGTTGTTGCGATAACAACGTCAAACCTGCCCGAGTTAAGAAGGTTTTCGCGGACAAAAAAGCAGAAATCCTCCTCGTCATCAATAACCAGGACCTTTTTCTTCTCCCTGTTCATATCCGGCCTCTCTTATCATCTCAGTTTTTGATTCAGGCTGCATTTTTACATAAAACGTGGTGCCAAAACCAACCCTGCTGGTTACATCAATGGTTCCCATCATTCGATCCATGATCATGTGGGCAAGGCTCAGGCCCAGGCCGGTACCTTCTCCGGCCGCCTTGGTGGTGAAAAACGGCTCGAAGATTTTCGGCAACACCTCCTCGGCTATTCCATTTCCGGTATCAGTTATCTCCACCACTGTCATTTCTTCGTTCATTTTAAAATAATCGGCTCTGCGGTAACCTGTTTTATAGCCCACCTCCGTGACTTTTTTCGTATAGATGCTTATGTGAAGCTCTTTTATTGTGGAATCCTCCATGGCGCCGACAGCATTGTCCACCAGGTTTAAAAGCACCTGGCTTAACATATTGCGGTTCCCTGCCACTTTTAGTGAATCGGTTTCATATTTCCTTACCACCTTTACCCCTGTTTTTTTGATCCTGTGAGCGGCAAGAGAGAGCACCTCTTCTGTCAATGCGCATACATCCACCGGTTCTATAACAAACTCGGTTTTCCTGGAAAATTTCAGCACCTCGTCAATAATGGAATTTGCCCGGTCTATGGCGCTGTAAATCCTTTCTATTGACTTTTCCGCAGCAGAATTATCCTCCTTTGGAACTATGTTTTCCAGATAGTCAAGGCCCATGGAAATTATCTCCAGGGGATTTCGGATTTCATGGGCTATTCCCGAAGCAAGTCTGCCAAGGGCGGCCATCTTGTCCTTTTGTATGAGCTGATCCCTTGTTTCACGCAGCTTGTCATAGGCACGCCTTAGTTCATCCTCCTTTTTTACGCGTTCCGTAATATCCTTGGATACCACCCCCACTGCAAAAACCCTTTGCTGCGACCGGTCGAAAATGGGGCTCAGCGTATGCGAAAGCCACTGGCCAAGCCGCAAGTCATAGGATTCAAACTGAACAGGTTTTCCGCCTTCAAACACTTTGTTCACATGTTCCTGGAATTCGGTTGTTTCTTCCGGCTGATGAAATTTTGAAAAAGGAAGGCCAAGCATTGAAACCTCGTCGTTAAAACCATAGGCCTCATAAAGCTTGGGGTTTGCGGATAAATATTCACCCGAGAGCCCCACTGTATATGCAAATACGTCGGAAGATTCAAAAAGCTGCCTGGAGCGCTCCTGTTCTTCATGGATGCGCTGTTCCCTGTCCCGAAGAGCGGCTGAAACGATAAATCCGTAAAACATCGCCACCACGATCATAAACGGCAAACGCAGCAGGTAGCTGACCGCCATTTCTCCGGACAGGTAGTTGTTTTGATACAAAAACCAGCCATACAGGCCGGTGAAAACCATAACGTTTATCATAAGATAGCGGAACTGCGCCCCGAGGCTTGCCAGGCATATAATCAAAAAATAAACAAGATATAAATCCGTGCCCACAAGGCCGGCGACATAAATCCCGCACGCGATAAGCAGGGTGTCAAAAAACACAAAAAAATAAAATATCCTGCCGCTATCAAAATATCTGTCCGGCACACGGTATATCAACAAATTAGTGAAAAAATAAAATGCAATGAAAGCATAGCCCGGATACCGGGAAGCACCCCTTGCAGGCGTGAAAATAATCACGTAGGCAATAGTTATAATCACCAGCAGCCTGATGATAGTAACCATCTGTTTCTTTGTTAATCCACTTCTCATAGCGTAAAATCCCCGGCATCAGGATAAATTTTTTATATATTACCTGGAAAATCCTTGTTTTTCAAGGGATTTAACCCGCAACTTGACCTGCATGAGTTTTGCTGATAATTAATAAGGAATGTATCGGGAAAACTACATAAATTCCCTGCGCGCTGAAATGGTGGAAATGGTAAGGGACCATCTCTCCCCTGCGGCCATGAAGTACGGCTATGCGGATATCCCTCTGGAAAGCACCATAAAATGGCGCCCGCTTGTACTGGTTGTCGGCAATTATTCATCAGGAAAATCAACCCTTATAAACGAATTTTTGGGGGCGGATATCCAGGCGGTGGGCCAGGCCCCTACTGACGACTCTTTTACAGTAATCACATGGGAAGAAAGCAGTACGCAGGACGATTCCGTAAGAACAATAGAGGAAAGAGACGGAAAGTATCTTTTAAATGATCCGGATTACCCGTTTGAAATTCTAAAGAAACACGGTCACAGCTTTGCCTCCCACTTCCGCCTGAAAAAGGTTAACTCAACTTTTCTGCGCAACCTTGCCCTTATAGACACTCCGGGAATGCTTGATTCAATAACAGAAAGGGACAGGGGCTATAACTACCAGGATGTAATAGGAGACATGGCCCAGTTGGCCGACCTGGTGCTCGTTCTGTTTGATCCGCACAAAGCGGGAACCGTCAGGGAAGCCCATACCAGCCTGCGAGAGACCATATCAGCCCGCACATTCGAAGACCGGGTGCTTTTCGTATTGAACAGAATAGATGAATGCGCCTCATTAAGCGACTTGCTGCAGGTATACGGCACCCTTTGCTGGAATCTTTCCCAGATTACGGGGAGAAAGGACATCCCCCCCATTCACCTGACCTATTCATCCAGGGCTGCGGGAAGCGAGGCTTCTCAAAAATCAGAAGCCCGAACATTTCTGTACCTGCTCGAAAATCAGAGGAAAAAGCTTAAGGAAGGTATACTTGACGCTCCACGGAGAAGACTTGACAATCTTGCGACTTTTATTGAAACCCATTCAGAAAGGTTGGATCAGCTCCTGGAAGCCCTTGTGGCCCATCGGCACCGGGTTCGAAATTTCAGATTCAAGGTGTCTGCCGCGGGTTTTCTGCTTGGCCTGGTATGCGGCGGAGCGGCAATATTTACCGGCATGACGGCAGGTCTTCTGGGGGCTTTTGCGGATTTGCCAAGCGTCTTAACCGGGGCCTCCGCCTTTGCCCTGTTTATGGTATTCTGGTTCCTGGTGCCCGTGCGTATCCTGGGAAAAATATTCCGGCACCGGGCCTTAAAGCGCATTGACAGATTAATCCCTCTTCAAAACCAGACCAGAAAAGACATCTGGCAGGCCGTAAACCCTCTTGTCTATCGATACATACAGAAAACCGGCGGGAGATATTCCCTGAGAACCGTCTGCCAGGAACATGAAAAGATACACAAAATTTACACCCAGGGCGCCAGGGAAGTAAGAAAAGCGCTGAACGAGCTTGCAAACATGAAGCATGATCAGGCCGTATATGACGGACTTTCAGCGCCCATACGCGATTTTGGGCAGCAGGCCGAACTCTTGGAGGAAGAAGAAGAAATCCCCCCGGATATTGGGCATCCCGAACCTCCGGTTGCAGAAGAAAAATGAACGGCGACAGCCGGGACGCATTTTCCAGAGCACTGCATTTTCTGAAATACAGGCCTCGAAGCAGAAAGGAAGTAAAAAATTATCTCGAAAAAAAAGGTTTCCACGAATCAGACATTGCAGAAACCTTAAAAAAGCTTGAAAAATACCGCTACATTGATGATGAGCAATTCGCCCGCCTCTGGATCGAAAACCGATCCCGCAACAGACCCCGCGGTGAGTTCGCACTGCGACATGAACTGAAGCAAAAGGGAATAAAGGATGAAACCATAGAGAAATCCCTTTCAGGATTTCAGGAAAAGGAGCCGGCGTGGCGTGCTGTCTCTCCCAGGCTCAAACAATGGTCCCTGCTTGAACGGATTGATCTTAAAAAAAAGATCTATGATCATCTCAGGCGCCGGGGCTTTTCATCACAAACCTGCGAAGACGTGTTTAATAAGGCTGCGGAAGAATTAAGCATAAGGTAGCGGCCTTTGAATTTTTGGCGGCTCAGGACAATCCATCGCCGGGCTTACCGGCCAGGCTTTTTTCTGAGAAATTCCCGTGCCAGGGCCTCAAAGTCGCGCGCCCCGTTGCTGGTGCTGCGGTAGAAGACCACAGGTTTACCGGTCTCGCTGCTTGCCGCAATGGTGGTGTTGTTTCTTATAACGGTATCATAGAGCAGGCGCCTGTATCGCTCATCTTTTTTTAATCGCTCTAAAATCATGTGGCTGACCCTGGTTCTCTTGTCATAAAAGGTTGCGACAACTCCGGAAACCCGCAAATCAGGATTAATCTCATCTGCCACGTCATTTACCGTGTCAAAAAGGTCTTCAAGGGCCCGGAATGCATAAGGCTGGGTCTGGCAGGGCACCAACACCTCGTGGCAGGCGGCAAACACGTTTATGGTCAAAAGCGAAAGACTGGGCGGGGAATCCATCAGAACCGCGTCATAATCATTTACCAGCCCGCTCACAACGGTTTTAAGCCTTCCCTCCCTTCCCCGCCTGTCAACAAGCTCCACTTCCGCTCCTGACAGATCAATATGCGAGGGCAAAAGGTCAAGCCCCTTCCAGTGCGTGGGACGCACCGCATCCGCTGGGTTATGGCTGTCAGGATCGCTTATAAGGTCATAGATGCTTAATTCATCATCTCCCAATTCAATCCCCAGCCCGCTTCCGGCATTATGCTGGGGGTCTGTATCAACAATCAGCACACGCTTTCCCATCTTTGCAAGTGCCGCCCCCAGGTTAATCACCATTGCGGTCTTTCCCACACCGCCTTTTTCATTTGCCACCGCAGCAATACGCGCCTGTTTTTTGGCCATTTCCTCCTCCCTTCCAAACCGGGACTATAGTTAAATCGTGAATATAACCGGCTAACCTACGGGCGACGGCCGGAGTTCGGACTGAAGTTTTTCCAGTCGCATAACGAGGCCGTCCAGGTCGGCCAGGACGGAATCAATTGTTTCCAGGACTTTTTCCCTGTCCGCCCTGTCCCTGCCAGCAATTTCACTGATCCTGTCAAAATCGGTGGAATAAGTCTGAAATCTGTAAACAAGCCAATTATTTATTTCTGAGGCCACAGAATCCACAATTGAAAACAGGTACTGAAATTTTAAATTTTCCCGGTAATTTTTGAAATGAAAAACAATGCTGTCCCTTGTTTCGCGCTTCATCCCGGCCACACCGCTTTTAAGGGCTGAGATATCAGCGCTTGCACTGCTGTCACCTCTTTTTAAAAGCCTCCTTACTCCGTAAAGGAATCTGAAGTACCCGAGTTTCATAAAGGCCTCGGTCTTAAGCCCCCTGCTGTAAGCAAGGGTGGCGGCTGCGTCCGGAATTTCAATGTCATGGGCCTTTTTGACCGAGTCAAGGCAAATCGGAGTATGCTCCGGCCGGCCTTCCATATCCGGTTCCTTGTCGTCCCGGGCCTCTTTTTGAAATTCCATAAGGGCCTCTCTTACCATTGTTTCATAAGGACGGGCAATGGATTCAAAATAATCCTTTATGTACTCCTCGTTTTCCCGGGCAAAGCGAAACAGCTTCGGGTTCACGGTTTCCGCCATATAACGGTCAAGCTGTTCCCTGAAGTCCTGGAAAACTGCAAAAAGAGTGTCTGCAAACCCATCTTCGGCCACGGAGCTGCGGTATCTTTCATAGGAGATGCTGTATCCGGAGATAAAATCCATAATCCCAGGGACAACTTCTCCGTGGCGAATGTCAAAAAACCGGTCAACCGCTGATTTCATCTCTTTTTTCAACTGCTGTGAAGCGCCCAAAATGGTACTTTTTATCATGGAGCGTATTTTCTCGGTTTTTTTCTGCTGCTGTTTAATCCGCTTCATCAGGGAATCGGCCCCCTCGGCATCTGCCGAGAAAATCTCCCGGTTCAGCATAAGCCAGTGCCGAAAGTCCCCGGCAGTGGTCTGCAGTCTCTGAAGATGATTGCGCAGCAAAAGACTGTAGCGCTGCTCCGTGATCATGCGCCTGAAATCCGCCTGAAAGCGGCTCCTTTCCTTTCGGGAAAACTCTGCCATCTCTTCTTCAGACTCCCACTGTGAAAGACGGGCCCTGTCTTTTTCCGGCAATCGGCCGGCAATTGAGCCAAAAAGCGCGTAAAGGGAAGAAAAAGTATACACTGCCGGAGATTCGGTTACAAGACTGAGATCCTCCTTTATCTTTCGGCTCACCCGCTCCAGATCGGTTAAATTCTCATGCTCGTTAAAATCGAAATTAACGACAAAGACAACGTTTCCCATCCCCCCGATCTGCCTTATAATCGACATGAAATTCAAATCCGCCTGCCTGATTCCTGTACGGCTGGATATCAGGTAAATAATCAGGTCCGAGGAGCGCAGATAGTTCTGTATCATTGCCAGATGCAGAGGGTTGGGAGAATCGCTTCCCTGGCAGTCTGCGATTTCAATGTTTGCCGCCAGGCTCCCTGAGTCAATTTCAAGGCAAAGATCCTTTAAAAACACGGACAGATCCTCGCTTCCGGCAAAATCCTGATGCTCGTAAAACCTCTTGCCCGTGAAGACAACTGTTTCAGGCCGTTCCGAGACAATATTCTTTACCCTCGGATACCCCTTAAGACCGGCATTTAAAAGAACGTTGCCAACACTGCGTGTATCATGGTTGAGCAAATGCCTGGACTCGAGATTTTTAAGGGCCCGGGCCAGTTCAGCCCGGTCTGAATCCTTTCGTATGTCAAAGGGCTCCCCGGAGTTCCGCCACCCGTTGGAGGCAAACATGCCCAGAGCATGCCGTACCTCTGAATTTATCTCCTGCCAGGACTTAAAGGTCAAAGTGGCCCGGAGCCTGTCAGAGCGCCTGACCCGGGTAACAATCGAAGTAATAACCCCAGCTCCACGCTTCAGATAATCCCCCTCGAAAACGGCATTTATAAAAGTGGACTTGCCGGACTTGATGGTTCCCACAACCCCGGTGCGCAGCAGATCATCATCCAGCCGCTTCCTGCAGCGCTCGCACGTCCGGTTCCAGTCCGCAAATGCGTCGCCGGAGACATCAGGTATGCCTTTTTCCGCTTTTTCCAGCAGCCCGCACAGCGAAGCGCTGATATCAATAAGTTCTTTTTTCAATGCTTGTTCCGTCATTATAATCTCTTAAAAAGCACCCCAAAAAAGGATCCTGAAAATCATTCATTCATCCATACTTTAGAGGACTCCCGTAGTTTTTCATGTTATAAATCGGTAAATATGTCATCATGACGCCTGATTGTCAAAGTTATTCTCCATTCATATCATATGCATTCCGGGCGAATAATAAAATCAAAATAATAAAATCAAAACTTGTTAGAAACGGCTTCCTGTGCTATAGTATAGTAAAATCATTTAATATAATAAAAAGGCAGTATATTCATGAGCCAAAACACCCCGGAATGTCCGTTATATAATCCCTTAAACTGCAAGGAATACAACAACCCCAAGCTTTGCGCGCTGGTGCGTGCCGACCGGACCTGCAAAAAGAAAAACAAGCACAAAGCCACGCAGCAAAAGCAAAAGCAGAACCAGCCTGCCACCTGATACTAATGCACAAACTCGCCGAAGATATTCTTCATGCTGCACTCAATGCGGTAAATGCGAAAAACTGCGTGGCAGCACACCTTACCAGAACCGGAAACCGGCTTTTAGCCGGGAAAAAGGAATTTGACCTTTCCGGGTTTGAAAACATCCACGTTATCGGCGCGGGGAAGGCAACAGCACACATGGCCGCGGCCGTGGAGTCCATACTTGAGGACCGAATCACTTCGGGAATTATCACTGTAAAATACGACCATACAGTGCCACTGAAAATTATCCGCACCATTGAAGCAGGGCATCCCGTGCCTGATGAAAACGGCGTCAGGGGCGCACATCTTATACTGGAAACCGCAAAAAAAGCGGGTGAAAAAGATCTTGTCATATGCCTGCTTTCAGGCGGGGGTTCCGCGCTTATGCCTCTTGCCGCCCCGGGCCTTAGCCTTGCTGAAAAACAGGAAACCATAAGACACTTGCTTGCCTGCGGTGCCGCTATTGAAGAAATAAATGCAATAAGAAAGCATTTATCCGCGATCAAGGGGGGACAACTTGCCAAAGCCGCAGCCCCTGCAACAATGATAACGCTGATTGTCTCGGATGTAGTGGGAGACAAGCTCGATGTAATAGCATCAGGACCGACTGTTGAAGACACCAGCACATTTGCCCTCTGCCTGGAGATAATTAAAAAATATGAACTGGCAGGCAGGCTGCCCGAACCGGCAGTAAAACGAATAAGACAGGGGGCAAACCACCGGGTTGCTGAAACCCCCAAACCGGGTGAACTTAACCGGGACAAACTGTTCAATCTGATTGTGGCCGGCAACTTTGCAGCCCTTTGCGCGGCAGCCGGGCATGCCCGGCTGCTTGGCTACAACACGCTGATCCTTTCTTCCATGATCGAGGGCTATACAACAGAGACCGCCCGGTTTCATGCGGCTATCGCCAAGCAGGTATCAGATACCAGCCATCCGGCGGCACCGCCGGCATGCATAATATCTGGCGGTGAAACCACGGTCAGGATTCAGGGAAACGGTCTTGGCGGCCGCAACCAGGAATTCTGCCTGGCCACGGCAATAGAAATACAAAATCACGGCAATATTGTAATATTGTGCGCCGGCACGGATGGTACAGACGGCCCCACTGATGCTGCCGGAGCTATTGTGGACTCGGGTACGATCAGGCGGGCGGCTGAACTGGGCCTTGATGCAAAAGACTTTCTGATGAAAAACGATTCATATCATTTTTTTAAGCAAACCGGCGAACTGCTTGTGACCGGCCCTACGGGAACCAATGTAATGGACATGCGTATAATGCTTATTGGCAAACCGGTTCCTTAAAAATATGCTCAAAGTTCTTCAAGAAGTTTTTCTGCCTCCTTTTCCCAGTAGGGATCATCTGTAAGTTCGATCGCTTTTTTCAGAATCTTTCCGGCTTCGGCTTCGGCCTGGCTTCCGCCTTTGTTTATAAGTATTTCAGCCATCCACACCCGGGCATTGACAGAGTCGGGTTTTTCAAAAAATTCAGTTCTCTGATACTCCCTGTAAAATTCAAGGGCCTTTTCCTTATCAGTATAAGGCCAGGGCACAACCTGCCAGAACCGGCCCAGGGCGATCATGGGACCTGCGTCCGCAAAAGTTTTATCAATCTCGTAGGCTTTTTCAAGATTCTCCTTTGTCTTGTTTTTCAGCCCTTCCCTTAAGGCAGTAAACAGGCCGACCCCGTCTGAATAACTGCCCGCGCAAAGTCCATAATAATAGTAGCCTTCCGGTCTTTCAGGCTTTAGTTCAATAGCCTTTTTGGCATGCTTCATGCCTTTTTTACCGTATTCGGCACAAATATCCTCCCATCCCGAGACTTTCAGCCGTTTGGCCAGATCAGCGTAAAACCTGCACCCCCTGGCAAATTTCCAGTTGGACTCGAAATTATCAGGATAATCCTTCAGGAGTTCTTCATAAATCCCGATCATTTCCTCCAGGTCCTCAAGCTCGCCCTCTTCAAAAAGAGCATCAGCATCCCGTTTCAACTTTTCAGCCTTTGCCAGTATTTCTTCTTCAAGCTTTTCAATATCTTTTTTTTCAACATCTGTCTCAGAAGCTGATAAAACCGCCTGGCTTAAGTATAAATGGCCTGCAAACACAACCGAGGACAGGAGAATGATACAGAATAACCTCCGGATTTTCATAAAACCCCTCCTTTTTGAAAGTTTTCAGAGGAAACCGCCTTGTGGGTTATATAAACGGCTTAATATAATGCTACTTTATCCATTGTATAAAAAAAAGGCAATGCTTATCAGTACGGCCTAAGAAGGAAAAGAGTCAGGAGGGAAAATAATACTCTTTAAATCAGGGGCTTTTAAATTAAAAGCCCCTGATTTATGGTTTACTTTATTTTATCGAATTTATTATTTCTCACTGATTAAGGCGAAAACAGCCAAAACCCCAAGGTCCTTAATACTGATCCCAGTTTTTATACTTGGAATCCCACATTCCGGTCGCAAAAACACCGTCCTCGCTCAGAAAATCATTCATGCGCTCGGTTTCGCCCATCAGGTGCCAGCGCAGCCAGGCGACAATGGCCGGAAGCCCTTCTCTTGCAGCATCCATGTGACCCACATTGTCCATAACGGTCATAAATACCGGCACATCCGTGTTCCTGTAGTCCCGCTCTACATTCTCGGTGGCCATTGTGTCGTCTGCACCTGCAATATAGGCTGTAGGATTCCGCAGGTTATCGGGACCGCTGCCGTCAAAAGAACCGCCGGCCACATGTACGGTTGTATTAAGCCGCGGATCATCTGCAATGGCAAAGGTTCCTATAGAACCCCTGGAATGACCTCCTGCTGCGGCAGTCATGGAAACAGTATCTCCGCCGCTATCACCGTCGCAACCGCCGGAATCGCCAGAATTGGTTGTTATATCCATCATCTGGTATAACGGGCTCGATGGATCGCTGTTTTCTGAAACAAGCCAGTCCAGGGCATCGGTCAGTTCGGTTCCGCTATTGGAAGAAACCTCCGCCACGACGACGAACCCGTGGGACGCAATCCTGTTCATATGGTCGGTATAGTCACTCGGGCCGGATCCTGCGCCGCAGCCCCATACAAAAATCGGAAATGTCTGGCCTTCCGCCTCTGCGCCGCTTGGATAAAAAAGCCCGCTATCACCGGAAGGACCGGAACTAAGATCCTGGGTGGTATCGTAGGGCCCGTCGTAAAACGTGTCGTAATCCCCACTGCCGCCGTCGTCGGGCTCGCAACCCCATACGGCAAAAATCATCATAGCCATAACCACTGCGACCAGTACCCAAAGACTCCTTTTTTGCATAGCCTTTCTCATAACGCCTCCTCCTTTTTTAAAATTATTTTATTTTAAAAATCCGGCGGACAAATCAGTCCGCCAGGATTGGAACATCAGGGTTTTCCGGAAAAAGACGGGGTTCGGCTATCGCTGATTCTGCTGAAGCGGCTGCTATGGATATTATATCTTGCCTTTCAGAGATTATTCTTTTATAGATTATACTAAAACATAGGTCAATTAATAGGCGTGTTTTAGTAATTATTTCGTTTCAGACTGAAACATCTTAACATCCTGCTTAATATGCAGGCATTCTGTAAAACAAAAAACAGATTTCCCCGAAAAGCTAAAATAGTTTTTTTTGACAGGAGCCGGCAATGGACAAAAATAGCAGGGCTGCATCCGCCATCATGGCGGTATTCCCCACAGTCGGAGCTTTTGAAGCATTCACGGAAAACAGCGGCAATAACAGGATAATGACTTCGTTGATCAGGTATGCAAAGAAAAACGATCTTATCGGCTCTGCTGGAAAAGAGGAACTCGAAGCCTTTATTCAGGGACGCGCCCGCATGCATGAAAATTTTGTGCCCCCGAATCATCTTGATTTTGAAGAATTTCTTGAAAAGAAAGAAGAACTGCTCAACCTGAAACTGTCGGTAAGGAATCTGACGGGACGCATCAACGGACTTCTCCAGAAATGCAGGGTTGACTTCCCCCGGGTCAGCAATTCCATGCTGAGCCGGCTCAGAAAAGAAAAAGCCACAACTGTCTATAAACAAAATGTTTTGCGCAGCATCGCTTTCTGGCTCGGACACGAACGGCCTGAACTGGCATACCAGTGGAATTATGAAACACTGTTCAGATTGTGTCAGAAAAACAAATCCCTGGAAAAAAACTTTCAGGAAGGAGTCAGGATAGGGTTCGCCTTTTACAGCAGGGGCGATGTAATTGGTCATGAAACTGTTAACTGGTTGAAAAAGTCGCTAAAGGACTACGTGGAAAAATCAATCCCGCATTTTCGCTACGGCAGATGGGGCAAAGTGCGCTCCCACGATATTACGACGCTCTACATTGACATCCCAAAGGAAGAGGAAGAAGGAGATCCTGCAGCCTACAGAAGCTGCCTGCGGGCAGCTGTATCCATGGCCCATCAGATCTCAATCCGCTGGGCTCTTTCACGCTATGGCACAAAAAACCGTTTTCTTTCCATAGGCATTACAGCCGGGGAATTTGACGTTCTGGACAATTACCTGCTGCCGATCCTAAACGCCCGGCTCCCGGGTGACCCCGTTATTCGGGCGACCGACTATGTCCGCCAATGCCTCCTGATTAATGACATTCGGGCCTTTTTGTGCCAAAAGCCTTACGAAACAACACTTTTCAACGGAGAAACCCTTACCATCTGGTGGATTGTGGCTTTCTGGACCACCCTTTACTTTGATTTTATTCCCGAACTACTCAAGGATCCCATACTAAAGGACAATCCTGAATCCAGGCAACACCTGTCCCGCCTTCTCTTCTATCCGGGAACAGTACCTGAAAAAGAGACAAAAAAAACAGAGCCGAACGCCATTACCATATTTTTCACCAGACCCCATAACGCCATGCTCGGACTTGAAATTGCAAAGACACTTTATTATAGAAGGCTTTTTAGAGAAGCGCTGGAAATTCTCAGAATTGTGTTGAGTATCAATCCGACGGATCTGACTGCGCGGGCTCTGCGCCTGGCTCTTTTCCGGAGCCTGGCCCTTAACGCCCCATCCCCTGGCGCTTTCGAAGGCATGCTCCGGCAGGCCGAGGAAGAAGCCCTGTACGCCGAAGCAAATATACCCTGGCAGTCCGAAGATTTTTACTGCGAATACGGCACCCTCTACCTGGTAAAAGCCATGGAAACCCTTCGCAGTACACGAGATCAAAAATGGGAGGTTGCAGAAGAATCAGATCTTAACAGCACGAAACAAACCGTACTTGCCGGGCTGGAAAAAGCTGCATCGCTTTTCCGGCGAGCCGTAACTGTTTCACCGTCAGGTATCCGCTCCTCGTATCTTTTAAGCTGTGTTAAAACGCTGCAGGCTGTTGTGAACAGCAATGACGAAGTTCTTACAAACCCCGAAGCATCCCTTAACGCGGATCCCTGTAATGTGGCTCAGCCCTCTAAGGATGTAGGATGGGAGATTGGCATTAACAGAAGCGAGTTGCCGTTTGAACAGCAATACGCATTTTTAAAGCACATGCTGGGCTCTCAGCAACAAATCCACGACGATTCGGTCGCTCTTAATACATACCGTCCGACAACTCTTTTCAGCTACGCTGTTGCGCTTTGGGATTTTATCCCGCTTGCCACGGTTTCCACAGCCAGAAGGGTCATTGCCATGCTTAAAACCGCCATGGACCTCGCAAGGCTCGCGGCTAACAACGAAGTATGCATTTACTCGTTTACCAGGATCTATGGTGAAATAATGCCCCCGGAACAATACGTGCGCCACCTGGAAAAGGCAATTCAAATGATAGAGGAAAAAGCGGGCCCGGATCTCTACACCCGGCCGGATGAAGAAATTATTCAATTCAACGGCCAAAATTCGTCGCTGCTGATGACTCTGAATTTTTAAAACCAGGGGGGACGCCCTCTTTGGTTTCGGGTCAAAAAACTGAACTATTGATTTTTTCATATAATAAAATTATTAAGGTGTAAGTACACGCACTTAATAACACTTAATAATTTAGAAAACGGCTGAATGACGAGGTATAAATGTTTGATGAACTTGCGCGGATCTTATCAGGATTTCAACCGCGTGTGCTTTTTGCCTACGTGTTCGGCTCAAGCGGCACAGAAATAGAAAATTCGCTGAGCGACCTCGATGTTGCGGTATACCTCGATGCCGAAGCCGGCTCAATCGAACTGAACCATAAACTGGCTATTTACGCGGAAGCATCCCAGGCAACAAAGCGCAATGATATTGATGTTGTTATTTTAAATACATGTTCCAACCATATGCTTCTCTATGACATCATGATCAACGGCAGACTGATTTATGACGCAGATCCCGGGGCCAGGGCTGTTTTTGAACAACAGATGCTGCATGCTGCCATTGATTTTAAGGAAAGCCGGGACAGGATTTTATATGATACAAGAACGGATTGAGCAGAAAAAAGCCCGTATCCTCGAATATGTTGGTTTGATCAAAAACCTTCAGGACGATTGCCCGGCGCGCTTTGACACAGACCCTGTATACCGCGGGGCACTGCTTCATTACCTCTATTTAACGGCGGATTCGTGCATTGCCCTGGCTATCCTGACAATAAAGCTAAAGGCGCTGCGCCCGCCGCAAACTTATTCTGAAGCTTTCTATATACTGGGCACAAACAGGATTATCGACCCGGATTTTGCTAACTCCTTTGCCAGAATCGCCGGTTTTCGTAATTTCCTTGCCCATGATTACGAAACAGTGGACGGTCGGCAGATTTGTAATTACCTGTTTTCCGGGCTTGATGAAGTAGAAGAATATATCTCCAGGATAGAGCAGGCAGTAAATCGACCGGAATAAAACCCGAAGCGTCAGGTTTGCTGTTAAGCTTCGCCCGCATCCTCTTACCGGCCGTCTGCTTTGAATCCTTCGTGAAAGGTGACAGTGCCCTGCGGAACATTTCCCTCAAAGGACAGCGCAAGAAAGACCTCCGGCGGCACCCCTTATCCCCGCTGGTCTCACTTATGACATTTATCTGTGAAATCATGGTGCCGCCCTGCTTTTTTGGAACCGTTTGTTTAACCTCTAACGGCCTTCACCGGCTTTGTTTTTTTATAATCGGTTTGCCTTCCAGGCTGTTGAGAACCTCCATCAGCCTGGTTTTGCGGGCATGGTTTTCTCTCAGGCTCTGCAGATATCGTTGCCATTCCGCCTGTTTTCCTTGTTTTTCCATCACACCCGCGGCTTTGCGCAGGTATCCGCCCGCCTGCTGGTATGCTTTGGGCTTGACCTGAGCAATCAATTGTTCCGCCTTTTGCTGCCAGATTGACACCGCCCGGTCCGGAGCATGGGTTTTAACCGCTTCGGCCACCTCATTATCGTCAACGCCCGGCCGCCCGTATTTTTTCTTTGGCAGCCGGTCGTACCAATACAGAACCCGTTCCGGGGCTTTTTCCAGCAGAGCGATCTCAATCAACTCGGCCGCCATGGGAAAACGCTGTTTTCTTTCTGTTTTCGGAACATCAAGCCCGGAATCCGGAAGAGGCCAGTCTTTTTGTTTCCAGGGCGGCTCGCCTTTTTCAAGATACTGCAGCAGGGCTTTACGCACCGTCTGCCAGAACCCGGCCATAGACGCCGCATCTTTGCAGTCTTCAAAAGTCTGCTGTGAAGGGTGGCGCACGAATTGTTCCGCCTGTATCGCCGCCACCACAGGCCAGTTTTTCTCCTGTGAGTAAATTTTGATGCACTCGTAAAAAGTCTGATTTTAGATGGCGCCGTAAAAAGTTCAAGATCAAGGCTTGCGCAATTTCGAAGAATGCAGCGTACTTAGCCGTACGTGAAATTCTGAGTAATTGCGCGTAACGCAGATATTGGACTTCCAAGGAAGTCCAAGGTCGGGGGCAGTTTTTGAAGCGACATTGAGCGTTTTTGGGAATAATTCAGCAAATGCCGGAGCGTAAAAATTTCAAACTGTTTGAGGCCGGCAGGCCGAGTTTTTGAAATTTTAGCGAAGGCATTTGATGAATCCCGAAAACGGTCAGG
>JAIPDS010000043.1 GCA_021737565.1 Desulfobacteraceae bacterium
GGGGCGGTCTTTGAGGGAGCATTGCATGAGGGCCGGTTAAGCAGATGCCGGCGGGCGGGGCCATAGCGGCCGGCGCTTGTCTGAGCGCACGACAGTGCGCGAGTTCGCCGGACGCGGCGGAGCACGCCGTGCAGATGCCAGGCCCGAATGCAGCGAACGAAAAGACCGCCCCGCCTTGGACAGCATCCCTGTAACCGGATTGCGGATTTTTCGGCTTTTGCTTTTTTTCCGGAAAGCCTGCGGGAGTTTAAAGCAATTTTGATGGCACCGCAAAAAGTTCAAGATCAAGGCTTGCGCAATTTCGTAGAATGCAGCGTACTTAGCCGTACGTGAAATTCTGAGAAATTGCGCGTAACGCAGATATTGGACTTTTTACGGTGCCATCAATTTTCTTGTATGAGGGCAAAAGGATTGTTAGATAGAATAGCGTACTTAAAACGCAAAGACCGCGGAAAGGAAACCGATGATGAAATTTATCAAATACCACGGACTGGGAAACGATTATATAGTAATAAACCCGGAGGAATTCAAAGAAAAGCTTGATGAAAGAAAAATCAGGCTAATATGCCACAGAAACTGCGGTGTTGGATCAGACGGAATACTTCTGGGACCCGTGCCTGAAAAAAACGACAGACTGTCCGTACTTATTTATAATCCTGACGGAAGCGAGGCTGAAAAAAGCGGAAACGGACTTCGCATTTTTGCCAGATACCTTTACGACCAAGGCTTTGTATCATCGGAGAAGCCCTTTAAAATTCTGACCAAGGGGGGCGAGGTTACCGCAAAAGTCATGGACGCCGGGCACATGGTTTCAGTGGAAATGGGAATAGTAAGCTTTGAGAGCTCACAGATCCCCGTTAAAGGAGAATCCCGGGAAGTTATAAACGAAACACTTCAGGCAGGCGGGCAATCACTTACCTTTTGTGCGGCCACCATAGGAAATCCGCACTGCGTTATTATACAGCCCGAAATCTCCGAGTCCCAAACCCGCAAGCTCGGGCCCGAAATAGAAAACCATGCCCTGTTTCCAAACCGAACAAATGTTCAGTTTGGCAAAATAATGGACAAAAAAAACATGGCGGTGGAAATCTGGGAAAGAGGGGCGGGATATACACTTGCCTCGGGCTCCAGCGCTTCTGCTTCCGCGGCCGTGGCGCGAAAGCTTGGTTTGTGCGGCAATGAAATTACGGTTCACATGCCGGGCGGGAAATTGGACATCCGCATCCAGGACGATTATTCCGTTTTCATGACCGGCCCGGTCACAGGCATTGCCGAAGGCACCATGCTCCCGGATCTGCTTGAACAAAAGGAAATCACCCGCCAGAGCCCGTAATCTCAAAGATAAAAAAACAGGATGCCACCCATGAGCAAGGAATTTTTTACAGTCACTCCCATAGAGCAGGTATTCGGGCTGATGGCAGATTTTGCCCCCGTGGGCACGGAATCCATTGCTCTTCAGGAGGCCTGCGAAAGAATACTGGCAGAAGATATAATTTCCGGAATCAATATACCCGGCTTTGCCCGGGCCACAATGGACGGATACGCGGTGCGCGCGGCATCCACCTTTGGCGCCTCGGAAGCAAGTCCGGCCTATCTCAGCGTTTCAGGCAGAATTGAAATGGGCGCAACCCCGTGCTCAAAGATCGGCCACGGCCAGGCCGTGCGCATAGCAACAGGGGGGATGCTCCCTGAAGGGGCGGACGCGGTCGTAATGATGGAGCATGCCTCTGAACTCGATGAAACCTCCCTTGAAGTCTATAAAAGCGTTGCACCGGGAGGAAATATTGTTGCAGAAAATGAGGATTTCTCAAAAGGCAGCAAAGTCCTTTCAGCAGGCACCCCGATCCGGCCCCAGGAAATGGGGCTTCTTGCAGCCGTGGGCAAAAGCAGGGTTACGGTGTTTAAAAAACCCGTGACAGGTATCATTTCAACAGGGGACGAACTTGTGGATATCGATCACGAACCGTCGCCGGGCAAAATAAGAGACGTAAACACCTATTCCCTTTCGGGCCGGGCGGCAAAGGCCGGTGCGCATCCCGTGGCTTACGGAATAATTCCGGACGATTACGGGCGGCTGCTCGAAACCTGCAAACATGCCCTTGGCCAAGCCGACATGATCCTTATTTCAGGCGGCAGTTCCGTGGGAACAAGGGACCTTACCCTGGATGTCATCGCAGCCCTGCCTGAATCTGAAATCCTGGTCCACGGAATACCGGTGCGCCCTGGAAAGCCCACCATCCTGGCAAAAGCCGCGGGAAAGGCAATATGGGGGCTTCCCGGGCAGATCGCTTCTGCCATGGTTGTCTTTGACCGGATAGTGGCCCCCTTTATTGGACATATCGCGGGAAATGCATTATTTTCTGAAAGGAATTACAAAATCCCGGCAATACTGACCAGAAACATATCATCTGTCCAGGGTCGCACCGAATTTGTCAGAACCCGTATAATCAAAGAAAAAAGCAGTTATTATGCAGAACCGGTTCCCGGCCCTGCAGGACTTATCAGGACCATGGTGGAGGCAGACGGCCTGATAGAAATCGACATAAACACAGAGGGTCTTGAAAAAGGAGAACGGGTGGAAGTTATCATACTTCGGTAAAAAAATTTTCATAGGCCCATTAATTTTAACCGAAAATCGACAGGCACAAAGATAAAATGAACAGATCCCGCAACATATATCTTAAAATGAAGACTCTGGAGGAGGCAAGGCAGGTTGCCTTCAGGGAGCTCGACCCCGGCACCGGGGCTGCCGAGGAAACCGTTGACATAACAGCAGCGGTCGGCAGGGTGCTGTCAAAACCTGTTTATGCAAGGCTTTCTTCTCCGAATTTCAACTCGGCCGCCATGGACGGGGTTGCTGTAAAGGCGGAAACAACTTTCGGCGCAAACGAAGTAAACCCCAAAACCCTTGAAACCGGCACAGAGGCCGTATTCGTAAACACAGGACATGTGCTGCCCGGTGATACGGATGCCGTCATCATGATAGAAGATATTGAAATTATTGAAGAAAACAGAATCAGAATCGAGGCTCCGGCTTTTCCGTGGCAAAACGTGCGGCGCATGGGCGAAGACATTGTCGCCACGGAACTGCTTTTTCCCAGGCATCATAAGGTCACGCCGTACTGCACGGGCGCCCTTATCGGAGGCGGTATAACCGAGGTTTCGGTCATAAAAAAGCCACACCTGCTGTTTATTCCCACCGGCCCGGAGCTGGTGGACTACTCAAAGGTTTCAGGGGATCTCGTCCCCGGCATGGTCATTGAATCAAACACTCACGTGCTGGGCAAAATAGCTGAAAAACATGGTGGAACATACACGCGCCACGACATCCTGCCCGACGATCCCGAAAAAATACGCCAGGCTGCAAAAAAAGCCGCTGATTCAGATGAATTCGACATTATCCTTATCACGGGCGGCTCCTCTGCCGGCAGCGAGGATTTCTCAAAAGAGGTGATAGCTTCGCTCGGCAGTGTTCTTGTCCACGGGGTTGCCATGATGCCGGGCAAGCCGGTTGTAATCGGAGAAATAAACGGCAAGCCGGCCTTCGGTATCCCCGGCTACCCGGTATCCGCGATACTGGCATTTGAACAGTTCGTGGTCCCTTTAATATGTTCAATGCTTGGTCAGCCAGAACCCGAACAGGACACCCTGGAGGCAGAGCCCACGAGAAAAATAGCGGGCAAACTCGGCATGGAACAGTTTATAAGGGTCAAGCTGGGCCGGGTGGGAGACAGCGTTGTCGCCACCCCCCTGCCCCGGGGGGCGGGTACGATTACCAGCATAACAGAGGCAGACGGCATTATAAGGATACCCGCGGATAAGGAAGGAATCCGCGAACACGAAAAAACACCTGTCAGGCTGCTAAAATCCCGCAGGTCGGTGGAAGACACAATCGTGGCCGTTGGCAGCCATGATAATACCTTAGACGTTATAGCCGACATGATCCGGGAGAAAAGCAGCAGATTTACTTTGTCTTCAAGCCACGTGGGCTCCATGGGAGGGTTGATGGCCGTAAAAAACGGCCTGTGCCACTTTGCAGGCTCCCATCTGCTCGATGAAAACGACGGATCATATAACATATCCTATGTAAAAAGGTATCTGCCGGATAAAAAGGTCCGGCTGGTAAGGCTTGCCGAGCGGGAGCAGGGTTTTATAACAGCACCCGGCAATCCAAAAAAAATCTCAGACATAAAAGACCTGGCAAGAGACGATATTATATTTATAAACAGGCAGGCAGGATCGGGCACCAGGGTGCTGCTTGACTATCATCTAAGAAAAGCCGGCATTGATCCGGATTCCATAAAAGGCTACGAAAAAGAGGAATATACTCACATGGCCGTAGCAGCAGCGGTACTCGGCCAAAACGCGGATGCGGGGCTCGGAATTCTTGCCGCCGCACAGGCTCTGGGGCTTGATTTCGTCCCGGTTGCAACCGAATCCTATGAGCTTGTAATTCCCGAAGAATTTTTCGAAACAGGGCGCATCGCGGCGGTCCTCGATGTTATCAGGTCAGAGGCGTTTATCAAAAGGGTTGAGGCCATGGGCGGATACCATACCCAAAACACCGGAAAGGTTACCTGGAAAAGCGGCTGATGCCATACGAAGTCATTGACCACACGGCTGATACCGGAATCAGGGTTCGGGCGGAAAGCCTGCACGATCTGTTCACCGAAGCCGCCCGCGCCATGTTTGAAATGATTACGGATACAAAGAAACTGGAGATTGGCAAAACCAGGGAAGTTCATGCCAGCGGAGCAGACCGCGCGGATCTGCTTGTAAACTGGCTGCGCGAGCTTCTGCTTATATGGAACCTGGAGCAGTACCTGGTAAAATCAGTTGATATTCTTGAAATGTCCGGTACAAAGCTGAAAGCCAGGGCTTTTACGCAGTTGTTTGACCCGGACAGACACCCTGTTTATACCGACATCAAGGCGGTTACATATCACTGCGCCCAAGTGGCCGAGAAAAACGGCGGCTGGGAGGCCACCGTGATATTCGACGTATAAAGCATCCCGGGAGCTTCTCATGGAACTGGAAAGATTAGACGACTATCGCTGGGAAATAAAAAAAACCGGCGCCATGAAAGTGCCGGCCAGGATATATTCGAGCAACGCCCTTATAGAAGCCGTAAAAAAGGAAGAAACATTTAAACAACTGGTAAACGTGGCTCAGCTTCCGGGCATAGTCGGCCGGGCCATGGCCATGCCGGATATTCACTGGGGATACGGCTTTCCGATAGGCGGGGTGGCTGCATTCGATATTGACAACGGCGTGATTTCCCCCGGAGGCGTGGGATATGACATAAACTGCGGGGTAAGGCTCGCCGTAACCGGCTTGGAGGAATCAGAAATCCGGCCCAGGCTGGAGCGGCTGGCAACCTTCATGCAGCACCACATCCCTTCGGGAGTGGGCTCAACCGGACCTTTGAAACTGTCTGAGGCCGGGCTTAAAAAAGTGCTCAAACAAGGCAGCCCCTGGGCGATTGCACAGGGCTACGGCGAGGCCCGGGACGCGGAGCGGACCGAAGACGGCGGATGCATGCCTGACGCGGATCCTGCGGCGGTCAGCTCCCGGGCTCTGGAGCGAGGGCGCGGGCAGCTCGGCACCCTGGGTTCGGGCAACCATTTCATAGAGATCGGGGTGGTCGACGAGATCTATAACCCCGGAGCCGCGGATGCATTCGGTTTAAGGGCCGGCCAGGTCACCCTGCTGATACATACCGGCTCCAGGGGGCTGGGGCATCAGATCTGCGATGATTTCCTTGCCGCCATGACAAAAAAGGCCGGACAAACAGGCATAAAGCTTCCGGACCGCCAGCTTGCGTGCATGCCGGTCAATTCAGCGCAAGGAAGGGCCTACTACAGGGCGATGGCGTGCGCGGCCAATTTTGCATGGGCCAACCGGCAGATCCTCATGCACATTGCGGCAGACGCATTTATGGCGGCACTGGACATCAGTCCAAGGGATCTTGCAATGCGGCTGGTATACGATGTATGCCACAATATTGCAAAAATTGAAACCCACACCATAGAAGGGCAAAAACAAAAGGTCTGCGTACACCGCAAAGGCGCCACCCGGGCTTTTGCCCCGGGGCATCCGGCCCTCTGCGAGCTCTACCGCCAGGTGGGCCAGCCCATACTTATACCCGGGGACATGGGCACTGCATCCTATGTTCTGGTCGGAACCAGGGAGGCAATGGAGGAGACCTTCGGCTCCACGTGCCACGGGGCAGGCCGGGTATTAAGCCGCAAGGCCGCCAAAAAAGCCGCCAGGGGAAGATTATTGAACCGGGAACTGGAAGAAAAAGGCATTATTGTCAAAGCATCCGGCAAATCAACCATGGCAGAAGAAATGCCGGAAGCCTATAAGGATGTCACCGAGGTGGTCGAAGTGGTGCACGGCTGCGGGATTTCAAAAAAAGTGGCAAAACTTCGGCCGGTTGCTGTAATAAAGGGATGAAGCGCAACGCCAATATTGGACTTTTTACGAAGGCGTCAATTTTAAGTTCCGGGAACTGAGGGGCGATAAAAACAGCCCGACGATAAATGCAAAAAAGACAGGGAGGAGATGCGGAAGTGAATCCGGCGATTTTCAGGGAATACGATATTCGGGGAATTGCTGACAAAGACATCAATGACGAAGATGTCTTCATGCTTGCAAAAGCCGTAGGCACCTACATGAGGCGGCATGGTCACACAAAGCTTACCGTGGGACGGGACTGCCGGCTGACCTCGGATAGATATGCCGAAAATATGATACGCGGTCTTACCAAAACAGGTTGTGACGTAATAAACATTGGCATGTGCCCCACCCCGGTGCTCTATTTTTCCATCCGTCATCTAAACACCGGCGGCGGGGTCATGGTGACCGCCAGCCACAACCCTCCCGAGTACAACGGTTTTAAAATCTGCCGGGGCACCGATTCGGTCCACGGCGATCAGATCCAGCAAATACGGAAAACAGCCGAAAAAGGAGATTTTGAAAAGGGAGAAGGCTCTGTAACAGACGCGGATGTTATCACCCCCTACCGTGATTATATAAAAAACAATATTGCAATCGAAAAACCAATAAGAGTCGGCATTGATGCGGGCAACGGAACCGCCGGGGTCGTGGCCGTACCGCTGTTAAAAAGCCTGGGCTGCGAAGTCCGCGGACTTTACTGCGAACCTGACGGCCGGTTTCCCAACCACGAGGCCGATCCCACGGTAACCGGCAATCTGCAGGACCTCATAGCCCTGGTAAAGCAAAAGGGTCTTGATGCGGGCATCGGATATGACGGCGACGGGGACCGCATCGGGATTGTCGACCACCAGGGCCGGATAATATACGGCGATCAGCTTATGATAATATTTGCAAGGCAAATCCTGGCCCGCAAACCCGGAGCCACCTTTATCTCCGAGGTCAAATGCTCCAAGACCATGTATGACGACATAGAAAAGCACGGGGGACGGGCCGTTATGTGGAAAACAGGCCACTCCCTGATCAAGGAGAAAATGAAAGAGGAAAACGCAGTGCTGGCAGGGGAAATGAGCGGTCATATGTTTTTTGCAGACAGGTATTTCGGATTTGACGATGCAATATATGCCTCCTGCAGACTGCTGGAAATCATTGCCGCAACCGGGAAAACCATCGGGGAACTGCTCAAGGGCGTGCCAGAGACTTACAGCACTCCCGAAATCCGGGTGGACTGCCCTGATGATGTAAAATTCCACGTTGTTGAAGAAGCAAAAAAAATTTTGTCGAAAAAATACAAAGTAATTGATATCGACGGGGTAAGAATAGTATTTGAGGACGGATGGGGTCTGGTACGGGCATCGAACACCCAGCCCGCCCTGGTAACAAGATTTGAGGCCCTGTCGCCTGAGCGCAGGGATGAAATCAGGAAAATAGTGGAAAATACGATCGAGCAAATAAAGGCAGAATCATAAAAAATCAATTCCCGACGGCAAAGTAAAAAGAACGGAAAATGAACCCTGGAGGTTTAAAAATGAAGGTTCTTATCAGCGACAATCTGGGCGAGACGGGCATAGAAATACTTAAAACCGCAGGGTTCGAAGTTGATGTCAAAACCGGCCTTTCTCCCGGGGAACTAAAATCGATTATTCCCCCTTATCACGCCCTGGCAATAAGAAGCGCAACCCGGGTGACCGAGGATCTTCTCGAAGCGGCGGAAAACCTGAAAGTCGTGGGCCGGGCGGGAATCGGCCTGGACAACGTGGATATCGCCGCAGCCACCCGCAAGGGAATTGTGGTAATGAACACCCCGGGCGGAAATGTCATCACCACGGCGGAACACACCATAGCAATGATGCTTTCGCTTACGCGAAATATTCCCAGGGGCACCGCATCTCTTAAGGCCGGCAAGTGGGAGAAAAAAAAGCTCATGGGCCGGGAGATCTGCGATAAAACCTTAGGAGTCATCGGTTTCGGCAAAATCGGCTCGGTTGTGGCAGACCGGGCAAGAGGCCTAAAGATGCGCGTAACCGTCTATGACCCGGTGGTGCAGCCGGAAGCCATCGAAAAACAGGGGTTTGAATGCGTTGACCTTGAAAGACTCTACGCGGAATCAGATTACATTACGCTCCATGTGCCGAAAAACAAGGACACGGCCGCCATGATAAACAGGGAGGCAATCTCCGCGATGAAAGACGGCGTTATGATTCTAAACTGCGCCAGGGGCGGAATTGTTGATGAAGAAGCTCTTTACGAGGCCATTGTAAACGGCAAGGTTGCCGGTGCGGCACTTGATGTTTTCTCCGAGGAACCCCCTCCCCGGGATCATCGCCTGCTGGGGCTTGACAACGTGGTTGTCACCCCTCATCTCGGGGCCTCGACTTTCGAGGCACAAACCAACGTGGCAGTGGCTGTTGCAAACCAGATAATAGAATACCTGAAAAACAACAACGTGGTTAACGCGGTTAATGTTCCCTCTATTTCGGGCAAGGCCCTTGAACAGCTCAGCCCGTTTCTCCAGCTTGCAGAGAAAATGGGGCGCCTGCAGGCACAGTTTGTCACCGGTCAGCTAAAAGAAATTGACATCCGCTATAACGGCGACTTCTTCGGATACGACATGATGCCGGTTACATCGGCTTTTATCCAGGGACTTCTTTCATACCGGCTCGGCGACGAGGTAAACGCGGTCAACGCACATTACCTGGCAAAGGAGCGCGGAATAAGGGTTACGGAATCAAGCACGGCAGAAGCGGCAGAATTTCTCCACCTGATCACCACAAAGGTTACCGGCACTGATAAAACCTCGACTGTGGCCGGCACGGTGTTCGGCAAAAACGATCCCCGCATTGTCAGAATCGATGACTTCAGGATAGAAATAATCCCGCAGGGACACCTGGCACTGATTCATAACAGGGACGAACCCGGCGCCATAGGGGCCATAGGCATAACCCTGGGAAAACACGGCATAAACATCTCCAGGATGCAGGTGGGCCAGGAAGTCGACGGCGAACATAACATCATACTTTTGCGCACCGACACCCCGATCCCGGTGGAAGTGGCCGATGCCCTGCGGGCCCAGCCCCAGGTGAAGACGGTAAAAACCCTCGAATTATAAGGATAAATCAAAAATCCGAATATCAGAATACAAAACAAATCCGGAATTTACGCTTTTATCTTATGATGGACTCGTAAAAAATCGATTTTCGACGGCAAAGTAAAAAGTTCAAGATCAAGGCGCGCAAAATCCCGAGGAATGCAGCGTACTTATCGTACGTGAAATTCCGAGGGATGAGGCGCAACGCAGATATTGGACTTTTTACGAAGCCGTCAACTTATAATAATATATGGGGGTAAATAAAATATGACACAAAACAATACAGAAAAAAACAATACCGGGCATTCAGGATGCATAATGCCGGAAATAAATTTCACGACCTTTGTCCTTTCCTTAAACTCCTCGGCCCTGGTGCATCTTGGCCAGCATGCCGATCCCACTACCGGCGCCACGGGAAAAAACCTGCCGGTGGCAAAACAGACCATAGACGTTATAGCAATGCTTGAGGAAAAAACCAGGGGCAACCTTACCGACGAGGAACAGCGATTGTTGACAAACATACTCTATGAATTACGGTTATTATATGTAAAAGAGACTGAAGGCAAATAATCCGGGCAGTAAAGTGTATTCCCGGCAAATTCCAAGGAGGCGGACACAACCATGAAATTTTTTCGCAAACCAGCAACATGGCTGACCGGTATTGTGGCAGTAGCCTTAATTCTTGCAGGCGGACTGATTCTTACCCCGAACAATCATGCCACTTCAGCGGCGGGAACCAGGCCGGAAAAAACGGCGGGAATCCCGGCAAGCTTTACCGAGCTTGCTGAACAGGCCGGACCCGCGGTTGTCAACATAAGAACCGTGAAAACCGTGGAAGGCGGCACTCAATTGTTCCGCCATTTTTTCGGCCCCCAGGGACCGCAGAGCCAACCCGACAGCCGGCGGCATCCCTTTGACGAATTCTTCGAACACTTCTTCGGCCAGCAGGCTCCGCCGGAGTTCAAACAAAGAAGCCTGGGCTCCGGATTTATCTTAGACAAGCAGGGCCACATAGTAACCAACAATCATGTGATTGAAAATGCGGACAAAATCCGGGTCAAGCTCAAAAACGGCAGGGAATACGATGCCGAAATCATAGGCAGCGACCCGAATACCGATCTTGCCCTGATAAAGATAGAAACAGACGATGAGCTGCCAGTGCTCGGGTTCGGCGATTCAGACAAGATACGCATAGGAGAATGGGTCCTGGCAATCGGAAATCCATTTGGCCTCGACCACACGGTCACGGCCGGAATCATAAGTGCCAAGGGAAGAGTTATAGGAGCCGGACCCTATGATGACTTTATCCAGACAGACGCATCCATCAATCCAGGCAACAGCGGCGGGCCGCTTTTAAACATGAAGGGCGAGGTCATCGGCATAAACACCGCCATAGTGGCCGGCGGCACCGGGATCGGTTTTGCCATACCGTCGAAAATGGCCGGCGATATCATAGAGCAGCTAAAAGACAAAGGCGAAGTAACCCGGGGATGGCTCGGCGTGGGAATCCAGGAGTTAAATGACGAGATAAAAGAATACTATGGCACGGAAAAAGGTGTTCTTGTAACCCAGGTATTTGACGGAGATCCGGCGGAAAAGGCGGGTATTGAGCCAAACGACATCATTGTTTCCGTTAACGGCAAGAAGGTTGATTCCCCGCGTGAACTAAGCCGGATTATAGCCGATATAAAGCCGGGAGAGGAGGCCGAGATAAAGCTTATCCGCGGAGGCAAGACCCGCACCGTAGATGTGACCCTTGCAAAAAGAGATGAACAGAAACTGGCAGAGACCGGACAGCAGCCCGAAGAACCCGGGGCAACCGGGCTCGGAATCACGGTTTCCGATGTCACAGAAGATATTGCCTCGCAATTAAACCTCCGGGATGCCGCCGGCGCGGTTGTCACCGAGGTCGAATCAGGCCGCAAGGCTGCAGAAGCCGGATTCAGAAGAGGCGACGTAATAAAGGAAATAAACCACGAACCCGTAAACTCCTCTAAAGATTTCCGGGAAAAGGTGGAAAAGGCGGATAAAGGCGATATTCTGCAGTTTTATGTAATCCGTCCCCGCACGGGAATTACAATAATCAAACTGAAAAAATAAGTGCATATCAAAACTCCTGCAAAAATCAATCTTTACCTGGATATAACGGGTATACGGCCGGACGGGTATCATGAACTGATTTCCCTGATGTGCTGCATCGGGATTCATGATACCGTCCGGTTTTTATTTGACCAGCCGAATGCCGCAGGCGGCCTGACAGTTACCTGCGAGCACCCGGACGCGCCCTCGGACGGCGACAACCTGGCCTTTGGGGCGGCAGAGGCTTTTTTTGGGGAAACAGGCATAACGCCCGGAAAACTAAACATATCAATAGAAAAGCAAATCCCGGTGGGAGCCGGCCTTGGAGGGGGCAGCAGCAATGCCGCCGGAGTGCTGCGCGGCTTGAACCGGTATTACGGAAACCCGGTTTCCACCGAGAGGCTAAAGGAACTTGGGGCCGGGCTTGGAGCCGACGTGCCGTTTTTTATTACAGGCCGTCCGGCAGTGGCCAAAGGCATAGGCGAAAAGCTTTTTCGGCTTGAAGGCCTGTCCCCCCTGCCGCTGATTGTGATATACCCCGGCCGGCCTGTATCCACCGCCAGGGTATATAAAAAGTTTAATTTGGCATTGACAAATCCCGAAAAAATAAATAAAAAATCTATTTTTGAACCGGGCTGGGTCGCCAATGTATCAAGGTATCTGTTTAACGCGCTTGAACCGGCAGCCATAAAATTATGCCCGGAAATCGGGACGGCAAAACAGGCCCTGCTTGAATGCGGGGCCGACGGAGCCTTGATGAGCGGAAGCGGCTCCTCGGTTTTCGGGATATTTGCAGATACAGGCAAGGCGCAAAGGGCATACGCTAAATTATCCGGGTGCGTGCGGTGGCGGGTTTTTCTTACACACCTGCTGACATAGCAGAGTCTTCAGCCGCCGCACTACCATGGATTAATTGGCTGCTGGGGCGTCGTCAAGCGGTAAGACACAGGATTTTGGTTCCTGCATTCGGAGGTTCGAATCCTCCCGCCCCAGCCATTTTGTAAACGGAGCCGAATAATAATTTCAACCTCCCGGAGGAGAGCATGGAAGTGGACAATAACGGATATATTATATTTGCCGGCTCGTCAAACCCTGAACTCTCGGAGGCCATCTGCAGTTATTTAAGCAGCCCGCTCGGCAATGCCAAGGTCAAGCGCTTCAGCGACGGCGAGGTCCAGATTGAAATAGATGACAATGTAAGGGCAAAGGATGTATTTGTTATCCAGTCCACCTGTCATCCGGTAAATGATCATCTGATCGAACTGCTGCTGATGATAGATGCTTTCAAGCGCTCATCGGCCAAAAGGATAACCGCGGTTATACCCTATTTCGGCTATGCAAGGCAGGACAAAAAAGTGGCGCCCAGGGTTCCCATCAGCGCAAAACTGGTGGCCGACCTTCTTACCACGGCAGGAGCCAACCGGGTGATAACAATGGATCTGCATGCGGGCCAGATCCAGGGTTTCTTTGATATCCCCGTGGACAACCTGTTTGCAGCTCCCGTACTGATCGATTACATGCGCAGCAACTTTTCAGACGACCTTGTTATTATTTCACCTGATGCAGGGGGCGTAGAACGGGCCCGTGCCTTTGCCAAACGGCTCAACGCGGGGCTGGCCATAATAGACAAAAGACGCTCGGCTCCCAATCAGGCCAAGGCCATGGCGGTCATCGGGGATGTGAAAAACAAAATAGCCGTAATTCTCGATGACATGGTGGATACCGCCGGAACCCTGACCGAGGCGGCAAATGCAATCGAGGCCGGCGGAGCAAGTGAAGTTCACGCCTGCTGCACCCACCCGGTTCTCTCGGGACCCGCAGTGGACCGCATCAATAATTCGGCTATCAGATCCCTGGTGGTAACCGACACCATACCTCTTACCGGCAAGCCGAAAACCTGCGAAAAAATTGTAGTCCTGAGCATAGCAAAGCTGTTTGGGGAGGCTGTCTGCAGAAGCCATACAGGGGATTCAGTCACATCCCTGTTCATCTGAATATAACAAATAAAGAAATATAGCGGAGGATAAAACTTGGATATCGTAAAACTCAATGCACAACCACGCAGCGAAACCGGAAAGGGCGCCGCACGGGCACTCAGGCGCACCGGACGCATACCCGCGGTTCTCTACGGATCGGGTATAGATACTCAACCCTTGTCTGTAAGCGTCCAGGCACTGGAAAGAATGTTTAACAGCCCGAAATTCACCCGGGGCCTTATCAACCTGGTGGTGGAAAAAGGCGGCAAAAGCCAGCGCACGGTCATGATCAAGGAATTCCAGCACGATCCCGTAAAAGAACACTACCTTCACATTGATTTCTATGAAATCAAAATGGACCAGAAGATCTCCACCATGGTGCCCGTAACCACCACCGGCACCTCAGAGGGCGTGGAAGAAGGAGGAATACTTCAGATCATAAGGCGGGAGCTGGAAGTCTACTGCCTGCCCGCAAACATACCCGAGCAGATTGAAATAGACATCTCAAACCTGGATGTTGGAGACTCGGTTCACGTAAGTGAAATTCCGCTTGCCGAGGGGGTGGAAATTCCCTATGATGTCGATTTTACTATTCTTACAGTGGTAAGCCCCAAGATGGAAGCTCCCGAAGAAGAAGGCGAAGAAGAAGAGCTTGAAGAAGGCGAAGAGGGCGAAGGAGCCGGGGGCGAAGAATCAGAATCAGCGGAAGAGTGATGAATGCCTCCAAGTGGCTTATTGCCGGACTTGGCAACCCGGGGGAAAAATACCGGCGCACCAGGCACAATGTAGGCTTCATGGCGGCAGAAAGGGTTGCGGATCGCTGCCGCATACTTATTGATAAAAAAAAATTCAAAAATCACTTCGGAACGGGGTTATACGGGGGCGGCAAGATTATTGTGGCAAAGCCCCGGGACTACATGAACCGCAGCGGCCCTCCCCTCTGCCGGCTTGCGGACTATTTTGATGTCCCCCTGCAAAACATACTGGTTATACACGATGATATAGATATAGAAAAAGGACAGGTCAAAATCAAAGAGAAAGGAGGTCACGGAGGACACAACGGGGTCAAATCGATCATTGAAGCCTTCGGGTCCGGCGATTTTCCCAGGCTTCGAATCGGCATCGGACGCCCGGAGACACCGGTCGAGGTTACTGATTACGTACTCGGCGGGTTGAGGGGCGAGGAAGAAAAAATCCTTGAAGCCGCCCTGGGAAATGCAGAAGATGCCGTGTTTACGATGATTCGATATGGCCCGGCTGAAGCGATGAATAGGTTTAATCAAAAAAAGGTTGTTTAAGGGTATCTTATTATTAACCTAAATTCTTAGGGAGGTAGACATGGAAGTTCTACTGGAAAATATTCCGCTAACTTGTACCATTGTCGGGGTGATCGGGATTTTGTACGCCCTGATAATAGCCGGGGTTATCAAGGGTGCCCCCACCGGCACCGAAAAAATGGTGGAAATTGCAAACGCGATTAGGGAAGGAGCTATTGCGTATCTGAACCGTCAGTTAAAAAGCATGGTGATCGTGGGCGTAGCTATCTTTATCATCCTTTACCTGAGCCAGTTTTATTCCGAAACCATAGGAACGAGTTCTGCCATCGGCTTTGCCGTGGGCGCTGTCGCCTCGTATCTGGCCGGCTATATCGGAATGCGGGTTTCAGTAATTGCAAATATCCGCACCGCGGAAGCCGCCAAGGGAGGACTTGCCTCGGGCCTGAAAACAGCATTCCGCGGCGGATCGGTAACCGGCATGCTGGTTGCCAGCCTGGCCCTTACGGCAATAGCGGGTTTCTATACAGTACTGGTGGCCATGGGCGCCGAACCAGGAGATAAACACACGGTCGCCCCGCTTGTTGCACTGGGCTTCGGAGGCAGCCTGGTTTCTATCTTTGCCCGTCTTGGCGGCGGCATATACACCAAGGGGGCTGATGTCGGAGCCGACCTGGTGGGAAAGGTTGAAGCGGGAATTCCCGAGGACGACCCAAGAAACCCCGCCACCATTGCGGACAACGTGGGCGACAACGTCGGTGACTGCGCAGGCATGGCGGCAGACCTGTTTGAGACCTATGCAGTCACGGTTGTAGCAGCCATGCTTCTTGGCAGCCTGTATTTCGGGGGAGAAGTGATGGCTGTTAACTATCCCCTGATGCTGGGCGCCATATCCATTATCGCCTCCATCGTGGCTACCCTGTTTGTACGCCTGGGCAAAAACGAATACATTATGGGCGCCCTTTATAAAGGGATGTTCGGCGCGGCCATACTCGCGGCCATAGCCTTCTACATTTTCACTGTCACGACAGTTGACCAGATAGGAGGTATTTCCGGCATAAACCTGTTTTATGCAGCCCTGGTGGGACTTGTTCTCACTGTTCTCATTGTCATTATAACGGAATACTATACCGGCACCTACGGCCCGGTTAAGGGTATTGCCGAAGCGTCCACAACAGGCCACGGAACAAACATAATTGCCGGTCTTGCAGTAAGCCTTCAGTCCACTGCGCTGCCTGTGCTTGCTATCTGCACGGGCATCGGTGTCGCCTACGGAGTGACGGATCATCTCTACGGTATTGCCATTGCCGCGGTATCCATGCTCTCGATGACAGGGATGGTTATTGCAATCGACGCCTACGGGCCGATCACGGACAATGCAGGTGGTATCGCTGAAATGGCGGAGCTTGATGAGAGCGTGCGAGCGGTCACGGACCCGCTGGACGCGGTCGGCAACACAACCAAGGCGGTTACCAAGGGCTATGCCATCGGTTCCGCCGGTCTTGCGGCACTGGTGCTTTTCTCATGCTATGTCCAGGAATTCGCCCTTCAGGCCGGGAGCGCGGAAGCGGCGGAGAAACTGGCCTTCGACCTCAGCGATCCGCACATTATTGTCGGTCTGTTTATCGGCGGTCTTCTGCCCTTCCTGTTTACCTCCATAGCGATGAACGCCGTGGGCCGGGCAGGAGGAGCTGTTGTCGATGAAGTCCGCAGGCAGTTCCAGGAGATTCCCGGTATTATGGAAGGAACCTCCAAGCCGGATTACGGCAGATGCGTTGACATAGTCACCAAGTTCGCATTAAAGGAAATGATGATACCGGCGCTTCTCCCGGTTATAACCCCGATACTGGTCGGCATCTTCCTCGGCAAAGTCGCGCTTGGCGGCGTGCTGATAGGCAGCATTGTCACGGGTCTGTTCGTGGCCATTTCCATGTGCACCGGTGGTGCGGCATGGGACAATGCCAAGAAATACATCGAGGACGGCTATTTCGGAGGCAAAGGCAGTGACGCCCACAAAGCGGCGGTTACCGGTGACACCGTGGGCGACCCCTACAAAGACACAGCCGGCCCCGCGGTAAACCCGATGATCAAGGTATTAAACGTGGTTGCACTGCTTATGGTGCCGTTTTTAATGTAATTTAAGTTAGTTATATTTATCAGCCCAAAGGGCCGGTGTTTTTCACCGGCCCTTTTTTTGTTGCTTTTGTCTGAAAAAAGTGTTAGATATTGTTTTTTTACGGAATAAACCTTGCATAAAGTTTGGGTGAATAAAATGGCTGGAAAAGCACAATCCCCAAAAGAATCGGCTAAAGGGTTTGAAATCGGTGATCTGGCGGTATATCCTGCCCACGGAGTCGGCCGGATTGAGTCCATCGAAAGCCGTGTCATCAATGGAAACACTCATGATTTCTATATCATGAAAATTATCGACAACGACATGGTCATCATGATCCCCACCACCAACGTTGAATCCGTGGGGTTGCGCTCGGTGATCGACAAGGCTGAAATCCCGGACATTTATGCCGTGCTCTCGGAAAAAAAACATGAGATACAGGACAACCAGACCTGGAACAGGCGCTACAAGGAATACATGGACAGGCTCAAAACCGGTTCCCCCTACGATGTTGCAACCGTTTTCAGAGACCTCTACCTCCTGAAACTGACCAAGGACCTTTCATTCGGAGAGCGAAAACTGCTGGATACAGCCAGAACCCTTCTGCTTCGGGAAATCTGCACGGCAAAAAACCAGGATGAAAACAGGGTTTGGGCAGAAATCGAATCACTTTTCAGCAGCAACGGCAGCAAAAACGCTGAATGACCCGCGTCCAGGATCATGAAACAATAACATGGACCGCAGGACCCGAGGATTCAGGCCAAAGACTAGACCGGGCGATAGCATCCATTGTTGCGGGATGCGCGCGCAGCACCGCGGTCCGCCTGATACGCGAGGGCTGGGTACGTGTTAATGGCTCCGTGAAAAAACCGGGGTACAGGCTGGCCGCCGGCGATACGGTTTCCACGGTTGCCGCAGTTCCCGCCGGAACCGAAAAAATTATTCCCGAACCGATCCCCCTCGATATTGTCTTTAAAGACTCCGCGGTTATAATTATAAACAAACCCCCCGGCCTGGTGGTTCACCCGGCAGCCGGCAATTTTTCAGGCACCCTTGTCCACGGCCTTCTTTATCACTTCCCGGAACTGCAAAATATGGATCAGGATACACAAAGACCCGGAATTGTTCACCGCCTGGACAAAGACACCTCCGGTATCATGGTTATTGCCAAAACCCCGCGGGCCAGGCAGGAGCTCTTGTCACAGTTTAAATCCCGAATTGTAAAAAAAACATATATTACGTTTGTTCACGGAGAACCAGAAGACGATGAGGGAAAAATAGTTCTGCCAATCTCCAGGCATCCGGTTAATCGCAAGAAAATGGCGGCGGGAGAAAAAAATTCCGGCAAGCAAAGACATGCAGAGACCTTATGGCGGGTAAAAGATCGTTTCGGTAACATTGCCATGCTGGAATGCATCATAAAAACCGGACGAACCCACCAGATCCGGGTGCATCTTTCGTCCATCGGCCATCCAGTAATAGGCGACCGGGTTTACGGCTACAAGCGCCCCCTTCGGCATTATCAGGAGCGCGCGGAAATCTTAAGCCTTCTCGCCCGGGTGCCCCGCCAGATGCTGCACGCCGGCAAAATAGAATTCATGCATCCAAAAACAGGCAAACAGGTCTCTTTTACCGCCCCCCTGCCCCGGGACATGGAAGATCTGCGCGAAGCACTCCTGGAGTATAAAAATAAAAACCCCGAGTCCCCAAAAGGCGGTTGACCTACTGCTCCGGGACATGATTCCGCTTTTTAAGCGACAGGGTGCAGCGACGGGTCTTCTTATCAAACTTCATTACGATTTCCTCGTCCTGCTTTTTTTCTGAGGCCAGTTTTCCATAGCGCTCTTTGATCCGCTGTACAAAGCCCTCCTTGGTTTCGGCGGCCGAATTTTCCCCCAGGGCGGAAAGCTTCTGCTTCTGGAGTTCCCAAAGGCGATCAACAGAATAAATGCGACTGTTCTCACCAGAAGAGCCGCCTTGGGCCGCGGCAGGGCCTGACGGGGCGGATGAGCTTTTTTCCAGTATTTCCCGCTGCCTTCTGGCGTTATCTGCATTATCCCATAGCTGTTGCCAGGCCCGGCTGTAATAGTAAACCTTCCATTGAAGGTTGTCGAGCATGGTTTCAAGGTACTTGGTCGATGCGGCGGGATCTACCCGGTATCTTTGAACCCTTTCTATGAACTCTTGGTGGCGGGGATGCGGCTTTCGATCCCTGTCCCCCAGATAGGCGCGTATTTTTGCATCCATCTCCTCGGCCTCGCGCCTCATGGCCATGAGTTCATTTTCTATTTCCTTTCTTCTTTGGGCAACACTTACAGCCATGTTCCTCCTCTCAGGCAAAATATTTAATTTCAATCTTAACAGAACTCAAAACCACTGTAAAGAAGCTGCGGCATTCTGGCCCGGCAATCTGCACAGCCCTCGGACAATGCTTCCTCAAACGCCCTACCTTGTCCGCACGCAAATCCCCTGCCGTATGGTCTCAGGTTGTAATTAAAAATCAGCCTTGTGCAAAAAGTTCTTGACATATGTTTGTCCATGATTGTATACAATGTTTAAAACAAATTTATATACAATTTTTAAATTAATGAGGCTTATGAATACATTCTTCCTCACCTTGGCCTTAATTGACTTGCCTTTCTCCCCGGACCCTTTAGCCGTGGTATCTCGTTATGCCGATATATTACGAAATTAAAAACTTATGGATCCAGTTAATAGTAATAGATGAAGAGTGTTATCATTAAAAATTTTTTTAGATTATCGAGTTGAAAGGAAGAGAAATGACTGAAACTAACATCCGTTACCTCTTATACCCTAAATCTATTGCAATTTTAGGAGCTTCTACCAATCTCAATAAAATTTCAGGAAGACCGTTAAAATTTCTATTAAAGCATGGGTATGAGGGTAAAATATATCCTATAAATCCAAAAGATGATGTTAAGGAGATAATGGGTGTTCCATGCTTTAATAACCTTAAGGAAATTTCTGAGCCTATAGACCAGGCGCTAATTGCTTTGCCAGCGCCAATGGTCGAAGAAAATCTGGTTAAGTGCGCAGAGGCAGGCGTTAAGTCCGTTATTTTATTTAGTTCCGGATTTGCTGAAACTGATCAAAAAGGAAGGGAAATGCAGAATAAAATAACAGATATAGCAAGCAAAGCCGGAATCGCCCTTTGCGGGCCTAACTGTCAAGGTTTGATAAATTTAAATGATAATGTGATTTCTAGCTTTACTAATGTTTTGGAACTAGATGAGCTATGTAAAGGAAATGTTGGGGTAGTATCACAAAGTGGTGCATTAGCCGGTTCAATACTGAGTCTGGCGCAGAGTGAAGGAATCGGCTTTAGTCACTGGATTACAGTCGGCAATGAAGCTGTTTTAGATGTAGCCGATTTTGTTGGATTTTTAGCTACAGACCCGGCAACCCGTGCAATTGCCGTATATTCCGAAGGAATAAAGGACGCAGGAAAATGGTACAGGGCCTGCGATGCCGCGGCAAAAGAAGGTAAACCAATTATTGTTATGAAGACGGGCAGATCGAAGATCGGGGGGCAGGCTATTGTATCTCATACCGGATCTGTAGCCGGAGAAGATTTTATAATTGATGCATTTTTTAATCAAAATTTGTGCCAGCGTGTCTATGACATAGATGAGATGCTGGAAAACATACAGATGTTTTCATTGGACAGAAACCCGGGTTTGGGAAGAACTGTTATACTTACTTCCTCCGGCGGCGCGGGAATCATTTTAGCCGATGCGTGTTCAGATAATGAAATAGATCTGGCTCATTTGGAGGATGGCACGGAACAAAAACTTAAGGAACTGGTTCCGAAATTTGCCTCTGTAATTAATCCCATCGACGTGACCGCACAGTTTTTTCAGACACTATTTACACAAGATCATGATTTGATGACCAAATGTTTGGTTGAAATCCTGGAAGATGAAAATACAGATGTACTAATCATTGCCCTTACAATGGCTATTGGAGAAAGGGCTGTGAAAATAGCTCACGACATTGTTGGAGCCGCCCAAAATACCAATAAACCCATTGCGGTTGTGTGGATGGCCGGGGACATGGCCAAGGATGCATATCAGGTATTGAGGGAAAACAAGATACCCCTTTATTCATCCGGTGGAAAATGTGTCAAAGCTTTAAAAAATTTAATTACTTTTTCTGGTAAATTGAAAAGTCGAACTTTAGATCAAAAAGAAAAAACCTCAAATTCCCTTCAGAAAAACAGGGAGACAATAGAAAGAGCCTCGAAAATTATTATGGGTTCAGAACGATATCTCCCTGAATATACAGGCAGAAAAGTGCTATCTACCTATGATATACCTATCCCGAAAGGCGAGTTGGCTTTAAGCAAGGAAGATGCTTTAAAAATTTCAGAAAATCTAAACTTTCCACTTGTCCTTAAAATAGAATCTCAGGACATATTGCACAAAACAGATGCCGGGTGTGTTGTTGCAAATATACAAAATAATAAAGACCTTGAGCGCGGGTATCAACAAATTATGAAAAATGCCCTGTTATATACATCAACATCCCGAATTAACGGGGTTTTAATTGAAGAAATGATTGATAAGGGAGATGGTATTGAGGTCATAGTTGGCATGAAGAATGATCCTATATTTGGACCCTCTATAATATTAGGGTTAGGAGGGATTTTTGTTGAAGTTTTTAAAGAAATGGTTTGCAAAATAGCCCCGTTAACAAAAAGTACCGCACACGAGATGGTAGAAGAGTTCAAAGGATATCCTATTCTTAAAGGAATAAGAAGTGGAAAACAACTGAGTATCGATGCGCTTGAGGATAGCCTGCTACGCCTGAGCCAGTTATCAGTCGATTTTAAGGATGTAATTTCAGAAATTGACATTAACCCCTTAGTAGTAATGGAGCAGGAAAGAGGAGTTATGGCCTTGGATGCGCTTATAATAAGAAAGGAGAACTAGTTATGAAAGAGAATGATTTCTCTGGTTTATATCAATACCTGGCTGAGATATCATACGAAGATTTGCCTGATTCAATAGTGGATAAAGTTAAATTATGCCTTATGGATACTATTGGTATTATTATTGGGGCCCAAAGTGTGGGTATAGGTAAAAAAATAGTAAAACTTTCATCAGAGGTATTTGGCATCTCATCTGAAGGTTCCGCTGTAATTGGCACAGAAAAAATTGTCTCGCCTCAGTATGCTGCTTTTATTAATGGATCTTTGGCAGAAGTTTTAGAAATGCAGGACGGGATCAGATATGGTGGAATTCATCCGTCAAGCACCGTAATACCCGCTGTATTGGCACTTGCCCAGAGACGGGGTTTTTCGGGTAAGAAGCTCATCCTTTCCATATTTGCAGGATACGAGTTTTTGGGCAGATTGACACGATTGGTTTATCCTCAGCCCTTGTATAGGGGTTTTAACATGACAGGAGTGTGCGGAGGATTCGGAGCCGCAATGGGATGTTCCAAGCTGCTGGGCTTTAACGAAGAGTCAATGGCCAATGCAATGGGGGTTTGTGCAATGTACTCTCCCATAAGCAGCAGAGCATCTTTTTTTCACGAAGTCAAGCCCACTCATGCAGGGAAAGCATCAGAGACTGGTCTTTTAAGTGCCCTGATAACGGAGAATGGAGTAAAAGGGAGTCGGGAAGTATTGGAAACTGAGGATCTAGGTGGAATTTGTACCAGCCTTATTGCTGAATGTAGAGAGTTTGACCAAGTAAGTAAATCTTTAGGCGAGCATTTTGAGGTAGACGAGCTTTATTTTAAGCCTTTTCCATCTTGTCGCCATACTCATGGATCTGTGCATGCTGTGCTCGAGTTAATGAAAGATAATGAATTTAGCGCTGAGAATGTCGAAAAGATAGAAGTTGAAACATATGACGTTGCCAACATAGCGGTAGGCAAGAGAAGGCCTGATCTGAGAAGCGTGGATTGCCAGCGCCAGTTTAGCATACCCTATGTGGTCTCGGCATGTTTAATTAGCGGAAGGTTTACTGTAGAAGAAATGTTTGGAACGAGGTCTCAGGAACAAAAAGTGTACGACTTTATGCCTAAAGTTCATGTTCGTGTATCATCTGAAATCAATGAGCACTATCCTGAATTTACTGCCACAAAGGTTAAAATTTTTCTTAAAAATGGAGAGAAGTACTCGAAATTAATTAAACTTCCCAAAGGCGATCCGAGAAACCCGTTGAGCAAAGAAGAATTGGAAGACAAGTTTAAAGGACTGGTTTCTCGTATATTAAATCATAAAGAAACGGAACGGTTATACGCCGATATATGGGAATTGGAATCATTACAGGATGTTTCAGAATTTATTTTGAATATAGGTCGCTATGATAGCAAATAACGGTTGGCATGGATATTGCTATGCTGCCAACAGCTCAGTCAGGCGTGCCGGTAAATCCGGCAGCCTTATAATCTTTTTCATTTCAGGTCGTATTCTATCACTTTGGGTCTGTTCTGCGTCCA
>JAIPDS010000002.1 GCA_021737565.1 Desulfobacteraceae bacterium
GAAAAAATGACACTTCCGTAAAACCCACCTCATCCCCCTTGTTCAAAAAAGATATTTTCATATAGAGTCGACACCGGGCTTGTTCAACCTCCGGATAAGATCGTGGTTCGTTTCACTCACACGATCTATCCTTGTTCGTCAGGGGTGGCAAAGGGGCGCTTGGGAAAAACGATCCATTTTTTACTGCCGGCTTCGGCAATTAACTTGGCAAATGCGGCCGGAGACCCGAAAACTTCTGCCTTGCCGGGAAAAATCAGATCACCCCGATCATAGGCCAGCCGCAGTTTGCGCAGGTAAATCCTTCGAAATGCCTTGGCCAGCGACTCGCTGCGAAACAGATATTTTTGACGCGCATGGATCCATCTGTCTTCGTCAAATGTCAGAACCCCGGCCGGTATCAGGCAATGGATGTGAAAATGATCCATCAAGGTTTGCGACCAGGTGTGGAGCACCGCGATAAAGCCGATTCGGCCCGAAAGACGCCATTGCCGGTCTTTGGCAAAAGCGGTGAGGACCTCATTGACCGCTTCGAACAAAAAGCCTAGCAGGATCTTTTTGTTGCAGACAATGAGGGGATTGAGAATATGCGGCAGTGTGAAGACCAGGTGGAAGTATCCGACCGGCAGCAGTTCGGACCGGCGGTCGTTGAGCCATTTTTCCTTTGCCAGACTCTGGCACTTCGGGCAGTGGCGGTTGCGGCAGGAGTTGTAGGCCGGCCGCTCAAAGCTGCAGTGGTCGCATTTTTCAAGGTGGCCGCCAAGAACAGAGGTACGGCAGATTTTGATCAGGTTGAAGACGGCAAGCTGTTCGGGAGAAAGGGGATATTTTCGACAGTAGGCCTCACCATATTGCCGGAACACATCAGCTACTTCATATCGGGGCCGGTTCATGATCGCCTCCCGGGATGTTATCGGTTGCATCCAGGGGGCTGTGGATCGATACGGACCGGTTGGGCTGGACATGGAAGTAGACCATGGTGGTCTGGATACTGCTGTGGCCCAGGAACTTTTTGATGTAATAAATATCCACACCCTGTTCGAGCAGGTGGGTGGCAAAACAGTGGCGCAGAGTATGGATGCCTTTGCCCCGGGTGACGCCGGCTGTTTTTTTGGCATGATTATATATTCTCTGTGCTGTGGTGACGGACATGGGCAGGTCCTTGAATTTGCCGAAAAAGATGTAGTCCTGCGGTCGAAAGGCCTTCCAGTAGATGCGCAGGTAATCCAGGGCCTTTGGAGCCAGCAACGTATAGCGGTCTTTTCGGCCCTTTCCCTGTTCTACCCGGACCAGCATGCGGTTGCTGTCGACGTGTGCGATTTTGAGTCCCACGAGTTCACCCACGCGCAGGCCTGAGCCGTATACCATGGCCAGAAGGGCCTGGTGCCGGATATTGCGGCCTGCATTAATAATGGCGCACACTTCCTCTTTGCTTAATACTTCGGGTAGTTTTTGAAGGCGGGGCCGGGGCGGCATCCAAAAATCGCCGGCCTTGCGCTTTAGAAATTTCAAATAAAAATGGTTTAAGGCACTGAATGCTACATTGCAGCTGTTCCAGGCAAGTTTGCGCTCCTGCATCAAATACAGAAGATAGGCCTGTATCTGCTGGTTGGTCAATTTATCCGGGCTCTGGCTGTAATGGCGCGCCAGTGCGTTGACAGCCTGCATGTAAGAGTCGATCGTGCGGTCAGAAAAGCGTTGCAGGGTCAGATAGTCATTGAATCTCTTGCGAAGTGGTGTGTTCATAATGCCTCCTTATCTTGGGTTTGATTGAAAAACCGGCATCAAACCGGTGTCTAAGAAAGCATATAGAACAGTTTTGCCTTTTAGGGATAGGGGAAAAACGATAAGAAAGGAACAGAAGTGATTGAATTGTAATCAGATAGGTATGTACGTTTCCGCGAAGCGGTTTAGTTCAACCATGATTAGACTGCCGACTCGTCATCTGCCAATCGGCAGACGAAATTTTATATGCTTTAAATCGGGCTGATATAACGGTGTATGGAGGTGATATCAGCCCGAATGGGTTCATATGAAATTCCGGGTTAAGGTTTTTTTGTGGTGATATGCGCCTCTTTCTGGATTTTGGGAGTCTATGTTGCGCGGATAAATATATGAAATATGCGATTGCATTTCTGCTTATTAAAGGTGTTGGTTGCAATGCATGAATACGGGTTTTTCGGGTAAGTAAGGTGATTATTCTTATATAAACCAAATCTGGGGGTGTTTGTCAATAGCAAACAGCTTATAGGGAGGATAATGCATGAATTTTAAAATATGGTGGGTTAATATAAAAAAGCCCCGGTTTGCGGGGCTTTTTTATGATTATTGGCTGAGGGTCCAGGATTCGAACCTGGGTTAACGGGGCCAGAACCCGTCGTCTTGCCACTAGACCAACCCTCAGCATGATCTGTTTTTTGTATAAAATAGCAAAAAAAGTTTGTGTGTCAAGGCAATTTTCCCTGATTTTTCAGTGCTGACCGGATATATGATCCGAAATAAAGGAAACCGCTCTGTTAATGCGGGCAATTGTTTCCCTGCGGCCCAAAACCTCTATCATTTCAAATATCCCGGGGCTTGCGGTCTTTCCGGTAAGGGCCAGGCGAAGCGGCTGGGCTATCCTGCCGAACTTGAGATCATGGGTTTCCATGACCTTCATAAAAGCGGCCTCAAGCTGCTTTTCCTCAAAAGGCTCGACTGCTTCAAGCTCTTTTGCAAGCTGTTTGAGAGGTTCTATAATTTCGGGTTTAAAGAGCTTTTTTATTCCCTTTTCCTCGTAATTCTCCGGGGCCTTAAAATAAAACACTGCGCCGTCAGCCATTTCAACAAGGGTCTTGCTCCTGGGTTGAAGGGTTTTAATAACCCTTAAGAGAAAGTCGTCCTGGCTGGCTTCTATGCCCCTTTCGGCAAGAAACGGTATCAGGTGGGGCGCAAGGTCCTTTACCGGGGCGGTTCTTATGTGTTCGGCATTTAGGGCAAGAAGTTTTTCAGGGTTGAAAACCCCGGCTGAGCGGCCGATGTGCTCAAGGTCGAATTTCTCTATAAGTTCCTGGCGGGTAAAAAACTCCTGGTCTCCGTGGGACCAGCCCAGGCGCACCAGGTAGTTTAAAAGCGCGTCAGGATAATAGCCCATTTCCCTGTACGCGGTAACAGACATGGCACCGTGCCTCTTGCTCAGCCGCGCCTTGTCATGGCCGAGCACCATGGGAACATGGGCATAATCAGGCACCTGCTCGCCAAGGGCCCGGTAGAGAAGGATCTGCTTGGGCGTGTTGCTGATATGATCATCTCCGCGGATTATGGTGTTTACCCCCATGGTGATATCATCGACCACTACAGCCATGTTGTATATGGGCATGCCGTCTGCCCGTTGTATTATAAAATCGTCTATTTCAGTGTTGGGAAACACTATGTTACCATGAATTTTATCCTCCATTACGGTGTTTCCGGCAAGCGGGGACTTAAACCTTACAACCGCTCCTGGCTGCGGTGGAAGGTTCTTATCCCTGCAGGTTCCGTCGTATCCGGGCTTAAGCCCCTGGCTGGAGGCCTCCTGGCGCATTTCCTCGACCTTTTCCTTTGAGCATGTGCAGTAATAGGCATGCCCGGCGTCTATGAGCTGCTGTATATATTGGTGATATATATCCAGGCGGGCGGACTGGTAATAGGGTCCCTCATCCCAGTCAATGCCCAGCCACTCAAGGGCATCAAGTATTGAATCCACGTATTGCCGGGTTGAACGCTCAACATCGGTGTCTTCAAACCTGAGTATGAACCTGCCTCCCCGGCCGCGGGAATAAAGCCAGTTAAAAAGAGCCGTGCGAGCGCCTCCTATATGAAGATAACCCGTGGGACTGGGGGGAAAACGCGTTACAATGGTTCCCATTTTACACATCCTTTCCGAAAAATTTGACAAATGTGGAAATATACCCGGATTTTGGACAAAAATCAAGAACAGCGTGAAAACCACCCTGAAATCCCTTGACATCATATTTATTTTAACATACTAGTCTTAATGATCTTTTTATTGTCGCTTTTAAAAATAAGATTAAATTTCAAATAGTTGGGAGATATTTAAATGGCAGTACCCAAGCACAAGGTATCGAGATCCAAAAGAGACAAGCGCCGTACACATCAGAAGGCAAAAGCCCCGGGACTGACAAAATGCACCCAGTGCGGAGAAGCGGTAATGGCGCACAGGGCCTGCCCGGAATGCGGTCATTACAGGGGGCGCAGCATTATCGAAACAGAGGAGTAGAGCCGGCGGCTGCGCGGCTAATGATTAATTCCGGGAGAATGAAAATATGAAAATCGAAGACAAGGTAAAAAAGCTTATAGCGGAAAAGCTGGAGGCGGACCCGGCGGACGTGGTTGACAAGGCATCGCTTATTGACGATCTGGGGGCAGACTCCCTTGCAATCGTTGAAATGATAATGACCATGGAGGAAGAATTCGACATTGAGGTGCCGGATGAAGACGCCGAGCAGCTCAAAAAAGTTGAAGACGCCATAGAGTATATAAAGAAAAAAACCCAGGCTTAAAACACGGGGGCCGGATGCGACCAATTGCAATCGGATCCGATCATGCGGGATACGATCTCAAGGAAACGGTAAAAAAGCAGCTTTCAGAGCTCGGCTACGAGGTCGGGGACTTCGGCCCCGATGGCACCGAGTCGGTTGATTATCCCGACTACGGCATAAAGGTGGCCGGAGGGATAGACAGGGGTGAATATGACCGGGGAATCCTGATCTGCGGAACCGGCCTGGGAATGTCCATGGTGGCCAACCGGTTTAACGGAGTACGGGCCGCGCTTTGCAACGACCTGTTTTCCGCCATGATGAGCAGGCGGCACAATGACGCCAACATCCTGGTCATGGGCGGAAGGGTTATAGGCTCCGGGCTTTCCGCCCAAATTGTCAGGACATGGCTGGAGACCCCGTTTGAGGGCGGACGCCACAAGGCGCGCCTTGAAAAATTCTGCAACTTATAATATTCTTCAAAAGCGCCTTCTACAAAATTCCGGCCCGGAAAACCCTTTAATGACAAGGATGGAAAAGTGACTGATTTCACGGATAAAAACGCTACAGCCGAAGATCTTATACTGCAACTAAGCACCGTGGAAAAAACCGATCCAAAGATCGCGGATGCCATTGCCAGGGAATATAACCGCCAGAAATACACCCTGGAGCTTATTGCCTCTGAAAACATTGTTCCCGCCTCTGTGATGGCAGCCCAGGCCAGTATCATGACCAACAAGTACGCGGAAGGCTATCCTGACAAACGATATTACGGCGGGTGCGAATACGTTGACGTGGCCGAGGACCTGGCAATTGAAAGGGCAAAAGACCTTTTCGGCGCGGGTTATGCAAACGTCCAGCCGCATTCGGGCTCCCAGGCCAACATGGCGGTCTTTTTCGCCCTGCTGGAGCTCGGCGATACCGTACTTGCCATGGACCTTGCCCACGGAGGCCATCTAACCCACGGGGCTGCTGCAAGCTTTTCAGGCAGATTTTACAACTTCGTGCATTACGGGGTGGACCGCGAGACCGGGCTGATAGATTACGACCAGGTGGCCACGCTTGCGGAAAAGCACCGTCCGAAAATGATTATAGCCGGGGCAAGCGCTTATTCCAGGATTATTGATTTTGAAAAATTCTCCTCCATAGCAAAGTCCGTGGGCGCGTACCTAATGGTGGACATGGCCCATATTGCGGGGCTTATTGCCGCGGGAAAACATCCCTCGCCCGTGCCTTACGCTGATGCCGTTACCTCAACGACCCACAAAACCCTCCGTGGCCCCAGGGGCGGGCTGATCCTTGCCAAAACCGACCTTAGCAAGGTGTTAAACAAGGAAATCTTTCCCGGCATCCAGGGCGGGCCTCTCATGCATGTGATTGCAGCCAAGGCCGTGGCCTTTAAAATAGCAAAAACGCAAAAATTCGTGGATTACCAGGCAAGGGTGATAGAAAACGCACAAAGCCTGGCCCGGGTGCTCCGGGAAAACGGGGTTGACCTGATCTCGGGCGGGACTGACAATCACATGATGCTGGCCGATTTGCGCAGCCTTGACATAACCGGCAAAAAAGCGGAAGAAGTGCTCGGCATTGCCGGAATCACGATAAATAAAAACGCGGTCCCCTTTGACACCCAGAGCCCGTTTGTCACAAGCGGCATCCGCATAGGCACGCCCGCGGTGACGACCCGCGGCATGAAAAAGGCGGAAATGGAGGAAATAGGCCGGTATATAGCCGATGCCCTCAAACATCCGGATGACCGGGACCGTCTTGACCGGATCAGGCAAAACGTGGAAAAGCTCTGCTCCGGGTTTCCGCTGTTTGCAGCAACCGAATAACAGCCTGGCGGATTTTTCCAGGCAGAGGCCGGCCAAAAGGCGATGGGTGAATCATTGGCAACCAAAGGGCAAAAAAGTATGAGCCGAGCCGGTATACGCCCTTCGTGGGATACTTATTTCATGAATATCACCTGCCTGGTGGCCGAACGCTCCACCTGCCTGAGGCGGGCTGTGGGTGCAATCATTGTAAAGGAACACCGGATTCTTGCCACGGGCTATAACGGCGCCCCGGCCGGAATCCGCCACTGCTCGGAGGTGGGCTGCCTGCGCGAGACCATGAATATTGAATCCGGCCAGCGCCATGAATTGTGCCGGGGCATACACGCCGAACAAAACGCCATTATACAGGCCGCCTACCACGGGGTGCCCATACGGGGCGCAACCCTTTACTGCACCAATCTTCCCTGCGCCATATGCACCAAAATGCTTATAAATGCCGGTATGGTAGGAATCTGTTACAAGGAAGGCTATGCGGACGAGCTGTCCATGTCCCTGCTCGATGAAGCCGGCATAGCCCTAAGGCAGGTAAAAGGAGGGGGCTGATGAAATGTCCTTTTTGCGGGGAAAACGACAACAAGGTTATTGATTCCCGGCTTAGCAAGGAAGGCAACGCCATCCGCAGGAGGCGGGAATGCCTGGGCTGCAGCAGACGGTTTACAACTTATGAAACCGTTGAAGAAATCCCCTTGATGATCATTAAGAAAGACAAGCGCAGGGAGGTTTTCAGCAGGGAAAAAGTGCGGGCCGGGATCAAGAAGGCCTGCGAAAAGCGCGAAATAAGCATGGATGCAATTGAATCCTTTGTCGAGGAACTCGAAAGGGATCTTCGCGAGGCCGAAGAAAAGGAAATCCCCTCCCGCGTGGTCGGCGAAAAAACAATGGCAAAGCTCCACGAGCTCGACAAGGTGGCATATGTCAGGTTTGCCTCGGTTTACAGGGATTTCAAGGATGTCCACGACTTTGTCACCGAACTTAAAACCCTTCTGGATCAGCGGTAAGCAGCCCCTCCCATGCAGCGCCCGGACACTGATTACATGAAAACAGCCCTGGAACTGGCCGAAAAAGGCAGGGGCTGGACCTCTCCCAACCCGATGGTGGGTGCGGTAATCGTAAAAAACGGTGAAATAATAGGCCGGGGCTGGCATGAAAGTCCCGGCGGCCCCCATGCAGAAATAAACGCGATTGCGGATGCAGGGGGACAGGCCCGGGGCGCGACCATGTATGTGACCCTTGAGCCCTGCAATCACCACGGCCTCACCCCTCCGTGCACAGAGGCGATCCTTGAGGCCGGGATTAAAAAAGTGGTGTGCGCAATGATGGATCCCAACCCTGATGTCGCAGGAGGGGGAGCCAAATACCTTGCATCCCGTGGTGTAGAGGTAGAAACCGGGTTGTGCGAAAATGAGGCAAGGCGCTTAAACGAGGCTTTCATAAAGTTTGTCACCACCGGCAGGCCGTTTGTGATTTTAAAGTCCGCGGCCACGCTTGACGGAAAGATCGCTTCAAAAACAGGTGATTCCAAGTGGGTGACAGGGCCGGCCTCAAGAGGGCACGTGCATTTGATGCGCCATTTCTCGGATGCCATCCTGGTGGGCATAAACACCGTAATTGCAGATGATCCCAGCCTTACTGCGCGGCTTGATGGCAAAAAAACAAAAGACCCTGTCAGGATCATTGTCGACACGGGACTTTCGATCCCGGAAAACGCCCGTGTTCTCACCCAGCAATCTTTTGCCCCGGCCGTAATAGCCGCGGGTGACAAGGTTGATGCAGCAAAGGCGCGGCGGCTTGAAAAAGCGGGCGCGCGCGTGCTTTGCCTGCCCGCGGGAAAAAGGGGCGTGGACTTAAATGCCCTGGCCCAAGAGCTTGCCAAAATGAGAATCACCAGCCTGCTGGTCGAAGGCGGTGGGCATGTTTCAGGGGCTTTTCTTGCTGCAGGGCTTGTTGACAAGATCTGCTTTTTCTATGCGCCCAGGATCCTGGGCGGAGACGGCATTTCCATGTGCAGCGGCACCGGCCCGGAGCATATGGCATCTTCTGTTCAGGTCAAAGATATTGCCATCCAACGGTTTGAAGACGACATACTGGTGGAAGGCTATATTTGCTAAAACATGTTTGTAATTATTGCCAGATTTGTGTAGTCTGATTATTTTAGATTATTAATGCTCCTTTTTTGCATGGGGGCCATAACGCGAAATGTGCGGGGAAAAATGTTTACCGGCATTATAGAAGGGCTGGGAACAGTATCGGATATCCGGCCCGCGGGGGCGGGCAGGAAAATGTCCATAAAGCCGGACTTTGATCTTAGCGGAACCGGCACGGGCGACAGTATAGCGGTTGACGGGGCCTGCCTTACGGCGGTTGAAATCTCGGGATCATCTTTTAACGTGGATGTTTCACCTGAAACCCTGCAACGAAGCACTCTGGCAAAGGCCGGACCGGGCAGGCGCGTGAACCTGGAGCGGGCCCTGCGCCTTTCCGACAGGCTCGACGGGCACCTGGTATCAGGCCATATTGACGGCAGGGCAAAAATTTTATACAGAAGGGACCTTGGCGGCACCCTGGTGTTCGGATTCGAGGCGGAAAAAGAGCTTACCCGCTACATGATCGCAAAAGGCTCGGTTGCGGTAGACGGCATAAGCCTGACCATAAACACCTGCAGCGCACGGGACTTCGAGGTCGCGATAATACCGCATACCGCTGAAATAACGACACTCGGACTGAAAAAGCCGGGGGATGCGGTCAATATTGAAACCGATATGATCGGCAAGTATGTTGAAAAATTCGTAAAAGGCGATAAACAAAACGAGTCCGGCAACAGCGGAATAAGCACGGAATTTCTCGCAAAAGCCGGTTTTCTGTAAAATACAGAATACGGTTTTTCTATTTCATGGAAGCAACGGAGTAAAACATGGGACACTTAACTATTGAGGAAGCAATAAAGGAAATACGGGAAGGCAGGATGGTAATCCTGGTTGACGACGAAGACCGGGAAAACGAGGGCGACCTTACCATGGCCGCCGAGGCCGTCAGCCCGGAGGCGATTAATTTCATGGCCAAGTACGGCAGGGGACTGATATGCCTTTCCCTTGCCCCTGAAATGGTGGAACAGCTTGACCTTCCCATGATGGTGAAGCACAACACATCCCAGTTTGAAACCGGGTTCACCGTATCCATCGAGGCAAAGCACGGCGTTACAACCGGTATTTCAGCGGCAGACCGGGCCACCACCATAAAGACGGCCATTGCAGAGGATGCAACCCCCGACGACCTGGTGATGCCCGGGCACGTGTTTCCCCTGCGGGCCCGAAGAGGCGGGGTGATAGTGCGCACCGGCCAGACCGAGGGCTCGGTGGATCTTGCAAGGCTGGCAGGGAAAAAGCCGGCGGGCGTGATATGTGAAATAATGGATGAAGACGGCACCATGGCCCGCATGCCGTCTTTGGAAAAATTCAGCGAAAAGCACGGCATCGGGATATGCACCATTGCCGATCTTATCGAATACAGGATGCGCACTGAATCCTTTGTGCGCAAAGTCGTTGAAACAAACATCCCGACAGAGTATGCGGGTGACTTCAAGGTCATGGTCTATGAAAACGATGTTGACGACTTCCAGCACATCGCCCTTGTAAAAGGAGAGATTGATTCAGAGGAGCCGATCCTGGTAAGGGTTCACTCAGAATGCCTCACGGGCGACATTTTCGGCTCCAGGAGATGCGACTGCGGCGAGCAGCTTCATAATGCAATGAAGATGATGGAAAAAGAGGGCAGCGGGGTTCTGCTATATGTCCGCCAGGAAGGCCGGGGCATAGGGCTTGTAAACAAGCTTAAAGCATACGTGCTCCAGGACCAGGGATACGACACCGTGGAAGCCAATGAAAAACTCGGTTTCAAAGCCGACCTTCGTGATTACGGCATAGGAGCCCAGGTTCTTGCAGATCTCGGCGTGCGCAAAATGCGCCTGATCACAAATAACCCGAAAAAAATAGTCGGCCTGGAGGGCTACGGTTTAAGCGTGGTTGAGCAGATACCCATACGCACCGAGCCCAATGACTACAACCGATGCTACCTGGAATGCAAACAGCTTAAGATGGGGCACTATTTAAGCGTCGCCCCCGAGGACAAAACCAAAAACCAGGGGAAAAAGGTCCATGCCTAGAACGATCGAAGCCAACCTGATTGCGGAAGGGAAACGGTTTGCCATTGTGGTTAGCCGGTTTAACGATTTTATCTCCGAGAAACTGCTTTCCGGCGCAACAGACACCCTGTTAAGAAACGGGGCGGCAGACGGGGATATCGAGGTGATAAGGGTGCCGGGCTCTTTTGAAATACCGCTGGTGGCCAAGAAACTTGCTGGGCAGAAAAAACACCATGCGGTTGTCTGCCTGGGTGCGATTATCAGGGGCTCCACACCTCATTTCGACTATGTGAGCGCCGAGGTCTCCAAGGGGATAGCAGCCGCCGGCATGGAAACGGGAGTTCCCGTCATTTTCGGCGTAATCACTGCGGATACGATTGAACAGGCCATTGAGCGCGCCGGAACAAAAGCGGGAAACAAGGGCCGGGATGCCGCGGTTGCCGCTATTGAGATGGCGAACCTTTTTGACATGATTGATTAAGGGGCTTTTGCTTTTGATTCGATGAGTAGCCGCCGAAAATCAAGAGAAATGGCCCTGCAGGTTCTTTTCTGCATGGATGTGTTAGATGAGAGCTCCGAAGACCTTATCCAGGAGCTGTGCTCTCTTCTTGAGCCCTCGGAAAAGGCCCGCCCCTTCGGCCTGGAACTGGTAAGGGGGGTTATTGAAAACAAGGCGGAAATCGATGCAAGGCTGGCAGAAGCCTCCAGCAACTGGAGGCTTGCGCGGATGGATTACGTGGATCGCAATATCATAAGAATTGCAGTTTATGAAATGCTGTTCTGCGAAGACATACCCGCAAAAGTGGCCATAAATGAAGCGGTTGACATAGGCAAAAAATACGGTACGGAAAAATCAGGGGCGTTTATAAACGGAATTCTTGACAGCATCCGGCTAAGATACGGAAGCCGGCAGACCGAAGCAGAAGGAATGACCGGAGAAGAATAGAGAAATTTTCAGGGATAAGCCGATTTTGTCCGATTAACACAAAAGGAGCTCTTGATGCGAAACAGACAGATTTTTTTAAAACCTGATGAAATTCCCAGGCAATGGTACAACATACTGGCCGACATAAAAACAAACCCCCCGCTGGGCCCGGATGGCAAACCCGTGACCCCGGAGCAGCTTGCCCCGGTATTCCCGATGAACCTCATAGAGCAGGAGGCAAGCACCCAGAGGTGGATAGACATACCTGAGGAGGTGTTAGATGTCCTGTCCATATGGCATCCCACTCCCCTGGTGCGCGCCCGGAACCTGGAAAAAGCCCTGGACACGCCCGCCAAAATCTATTTCAAAAATGAATCCCTAAGCCCGCCCGGAAGCCACAAACCCAACACCGCGGTGCCACAGGCCTATTACAACAAGGCTTTCGGGATCAGAAAAATAACAACCGAAACCGGCGCAGGCCAATGGGGCAGCGCGCTTTCCTTTGCATGCTGCCAGTACGGCATTGAATGCAAGGTATTTATGGTGCGCATCAGCTTTGACCAAAAGCCGTACCGCAAAACAATGATGGCGGCATGGAAAGGCAATTGTGTACCCAGTCCCAGCACAGAGACCAAGGCCGGCCGCGAGGCGCTTGAACTTAATCCAGACACCCCGGGCACGCTGGGTATTGCCATCAGCGAAGCCATTGAAGAGGCCGTTGCCGACAAGACCGGAGAAACCCGTTATTCCCTGGGCAGCGTGCTAAACCACGTCATGCTCCACCAGACCATAATCGGGCTGGAGGCGAAAAAACAACTGGAAAAAGCAGGCGACTATCCAGATGTTGTTATAGGATGTGCGGGAGGAGGAAGCAATTTTGCCGGGCTGGCATTTCCGTTTGTCTATGACAAAATCCACGGAAAACAGATTGACATTTACCCTGTTGAGCCGGCGGGATGCCCGACTTTGACCAAGGCCCCGTTTGTCTATGACCACGGGGATACGGCAAAGTATACACCGCTTCTTCCCATGTACAGCCTGGGCCACACATTCGTACCCCCGCCGGTTCATTCCGGGGGGCTGCGTTATCACGGGATGTCGCCCACGGTAAGCCAGCTCGTGGATGAAGGCATCCTGGAGGCAAGGGCGGTAACCCAGGTCAACACCTATGCGGCGGGCGTGCTTGCGGCGCGCACCGAGGGGATCATTCCGGCCCCTGAAACATCCCATGCCCTGGCCCTGGTGGTGGAAGAGGCAAAAAAGGCAAAGGAGGAAGGCCGGGAAAAAGTAATCCTGTTTAACTGGAGCGGCCACGGCCTGCTGGATTTAAGCGCCTATGAAGCCTATTTTGCCGGAACCATAAAAGACATTGAGCTCTCTGAAACAGACCTGCAGGCCTCGGAAAAAGTGTATGCGGATTATCCCAAACCCGAACATTTAAAAAATAGATAGCACATGTTTGATCCGGAAAAAGACAACCTGCAGATCCGCTGCCCGAGGCTGGGCAGCATTATCCCTTTCCGCTACTGCCTTATCAGCGGAGAGGACAGCATGCCGTGCTTTAAAATCATGGACTGCTGGTGGGAAATATTTGACGTGGATTCCTATCTGAAGGAAAATCTCCCGCAAGACATCTACCAGGGCCTGGCCTCCGCGAAACCGAAGCCCAAGGTTGCCTCGATAGTTGAAATCGCCGAAGAAGCCATGAAAAAAAGAGACAAATGAAGGAGGTTTGTTTTGATCTTAAAAGCGCTCGCCGTAGGTCCCATAATGGCAAACTGCTACATTCTCGGATGCGAACGAACAAAATCGGCCGCGGTAATCGATCCCGGAGATGATGCGGACCGGATACTAATGAAGCTTGCAGAAGACAGCCTTACGCTCAAATATATAATCGACACTCACGGACATTTTGATCACGTGGGAGGCAATGCAGCGCTTAAAAAGGCCTCGGGCGCCGATCTTTTGATTCATAAAGCCGATGCGCCCATGCTTGCCGAACTGGGCAGAACCGCGGCATCCTTCGGGCTGCCCGCTGAAAATTCCCCCCCGCCCGACAGGACAATTGACGAGGGCGATGAGATATCGTTCGGGGATATCACCCTTAAGGTGCTTCATACACCCGGACACTCTCCCGGCGGGGTATCGCTTTATACAGACAAAATGGTCTTTGTGGGAGACGCCCTTTTTGAAGGCTCGATCGGAAGAACGGATCTGCCGGGCGGTGATTACAACACTCTTATCTCAAGCATAAAAACCAAGCTGCTTGCAATGGATGATGATACAAAGGTCTATACAGGCCACGGCCCTGCCACAACCATCGGCCAGGAAAGGGGCATCAATCCGTTTTTAAGATAAAAAAACCCTAGAAAGCCCCGAGCTGGCAGGGTTTGATCTTGATTCCCAGGGTTTCGCAGGCGCCGCTGATCTCCATCTTCCGGACCCCGAAGCTTTCTGCCAGTGCAAAAGCCTCCCTGCATGGCAGGCGGTTGTCTTCAAGGCGCCCGGCAATGGCTTTTCGCAGTTCGTCTGAAACCGTTTCCCTGGGCTTTACGATTTTTTTCTCGGGCTGGTAGCCGAAAAGCCCCAGCTGGCATTTTGTAAGGCGTATTTCCATACTGTCGGCATACTCCCCGATTACCCCGGGGGAAACACCGAGTTCTTGCGCAAGGACAAAGGCCACCGCGCAGGGCAGCTGCGCGCCCTCTGCGCGCTCCTTCATGCGTTTTCTTATCCTGGAGTCATTGTTTTCCATGGCTTAATCTCCGTTTCTGCGATATATTTGCAGCCGGGCTTTTTGTTTAAATATCACGGATAAAACAAAAATTGTCAATGCCTGCGAAGACGACATTTGCCTTGAACAAAAAAAACCCCTTTGTTAAATTTTAAAAATGTTGCTTGCCGTAAAAAGGAAAAAAACCCGGCAGATCAGGGTCGGTTCCGTAAAAATAGGCGGAGGCGCACCAATTGCGGTCCAGTCCATGACAAATACGCCCACCGCCGATGTGGCCGCAACTGTTGCCCAGATCCGGCGCCTGGAACAGGCGGGGTGCGAAATCATACGCACCGCCGTGCCCGATACGGAATCCGCAAAAGCCCTGGAAGCAATTAAAAAACAAATATCAATACCCCTGGTTGCAGACATTCACTTTGACCACAGGCTTGCAATAGCCTCGGCAAAAGCCGGGGCAGACTGCCTGAGAATCAACCCGGGAAACATAGGATCAAAAAGCCGTGTGCACTCTGTGGTAAGGGCCGCGGCGGACTGCGGCGCATCCATCCGCATAGGGGTCAATGCCGGCTCGCTTGACCGGGACTTAAGAAAAAAACACGGCGGCCCCAATGCCGCCGCCCTGGTTGAAAGCGCCCTGCGCCAGGCAGGGATGCTGGCCGAGATGGATTTTAACGAGCTAAAGGTTTCCATCAAATCCTCGGACGTGCTTAAAACCATCGAAGCCTACCGGCTTTTTTCGGAAAAATCCGATATTCCGCTTCATGTGGGAGTTACAGAAGCAGGGGGTCTTTATTCGGGAATAGTCAAATCATCGATTGGTATAGGCGCGATTCTGCTCGAAGGCATAGGCGACACCCTGAGGGTGTCTCTTACCCGCGATCCCGTCGAAGAGGTAAGGGTTGGTTATGAAATTTTAAAAGCCCTTGGCATCAGGCAAAGAGGGCCTGAAATAATTTCATGCCCAACCTGCGGCAGGTGCAGGATTGATCTTTTTACCATTGCCGAATCGGTGGAAAAGGCCCTTTTAACCAGCAGCGCGCCGATTAAGGTGGCGGTAATGGGCTGCGAGGTAAACGGCCCCGGCGAGGCAAGGGAGGCTGACGTGGGCATTGCCGGGGGCGAGGGCGGCGGTGTATTGTTTAAAAAGGGGCGCGTGGTAAAAAGGTTTGCCCGGGATCGCCTGGTTGAGGAGCTTCTTTCGGCAGTCGACGAAATAAGCAGGGAGGAAAAAGGACGGGCAATTTTTTAATTTGAAGCTTGATGGACTCGTAAAAATTCGATTTTCGACGGCAAAGTAAAAAGTTCAAGATCAAGGCGCGCAAAATACCGAGGGATGAAGCGTACTTATCGTACGTGAAATTCCGAGGGATGAAGCGCAACGCAGATATTGGACTTTTTACGAAGCCGTCAAGCTTAAGTGAGGGATTTAAATGACAAAGAAGGATGAGACCGCTATCAGCCCTACCCGGGCACAAAATTATCCCGAATGGTACCAGCAGGTCATCCGGGCCTCTGACATGGCCGAGATTTCCCCGGTGCGCGGGTGCATGGTGATAAAGCCCTGGGGCTATGCCCTGTGGGAAAATCTTTCCAGGGCCTTAGATGACATGTTTAAGGCCACGGGCGTGAAAAACGCCTATTTCCCGCTTTTTATCCCCATAGACTTCCTGGAAAAAGAAGCCAGGCACGTGGAGGGATTTGCCAAGGAATGCGCGGTTGTAACGCATCACAAGCTGGAAAAGGATGAAAACGGCAAGCTCGTGCCCGCAGGCAAGCTAAACGAACCCCTGATCGTGCGCCCCACCTCGGAGACCATAATCGGGGACGCGTTTGCCAGGTGGATAAGAAGCTACAGGGATCTTCCGGTGCTCATAAACCAGTGGGCAAATGTTGTGCGCTGGGAGATGCGAACGCGAATCTTTTTGCGGACCAGCGAATTTCTATGGCAGGAGGGCCATACCGTGCACGCCACAAAACAGGAGGCCATTGACCGTACATTTATGATGCTTAATGTATATAAAAAGATGGCGGAACAATACCTTGCCATTCCTGTTATCACCGGGGAAAAAACCGAGGCTGAAAAATTTCCCGGAGCCGAGATCACAACCTGCATCGAGGCGATGATGCAGGACCGGCGGGCATTGCAGGCGGGCACGTCTCATTTTTTGGGCCAGAATTTCGCCAAGGCCTCGGACATCAGGTTCCAGTCCGCCGAGGAGACCGAGCAATACGGATGGACAACCTCATGGGGGGTATCCACCCGTCTTATTGGCGGACTGATCATGACCCACAGCGATGATAACGGAGTTGTTTTTCCTCCGCGGATATCCCCGACCCATGTAGTGCTGCTGCCGATTATAAAAAGGGAAGATCACAGGGAAACAGTTATGAAATACAGCACGGACCTGGCTGAAAAACTCCGCTCGCAAAACTATCACGGCTCTGCTGTCAGGGTGGAAATCGATGAGCGAAACATCGGCGGCGCCCGCAACTGGGAATGGATAAAAAAGGGGGTTCCGGTGAGGGTGGAAATAGGGCCCAAGGATATTGAAAAACAAGCGGTATATGTTTCCAGGCGCGACAGGGACAGAAAAGACAGCGTGTCCATGGACAGGCAGGAATTTGCCGACGGAATCTGCGATCTTCTCGATGAAATTCAAAACAGCCTGTATGAAAAGGCCCTTGATTACCAAAATCAGCATACCCGGGACATAGACGACAAAGATGAATTCGACGCCTTTTTCACCCCGGAAAACAAGGAGCGTCCAGAAATACACGGAGGCTTTGCAAGATCCCACTGGTGCGGCAAAACAGAATGCGAACTGGCCATTAAGGAGCGTTTAAACGTGACCATCAGGTGCATACCCTTTGACAGGGAAAAGCAAGACGGCAAGTGCATTGAATGCGGAGCCCCGGCAAAAAGCGGACGCGTTATATTCGCAAAAGCCTATTAAGCCCCCCGGCCCCGGGGCCGGAAATTTAAAATGATCCGAATAACAGACATAATAGATAAGCTCACGGAGTATTACCCCGAGGCCGACGTGGACATCGTGGACCGGGCCTACATATATTCCGCCCGGGTGCACGCCGGCCAGGTCCGTCTTTCCGGGGAGCCTTACCTGTCACACCCCCTGGAGGTGGCAAACATCCTGACGGACATGAAGCTTGACCCGATGAGCATCGCCGCAGGGCTGCTCCATGACGTGGTTGAGGACACCCATTCCTCGATTGAGGAGATCTATAAAACTTTCGGCAAGGATGTGGCCCACATAGTATCCGGGGTTACCAAGATAAGCGTGCTCCCCTTCAGCACCGACCAGCAGAGGCAGGCTGAAAACATCCGGAAAATGATACTTGCCATGGCAGACGATCTGCGGGTGATTTTAATCAAGCTTGCAGACAGGCTGCATAACATCAGGACCCTTAATTATCATAAAAGCGCCGAAAAACAGCGCTCAATAGCACAGGAAACCCTTGACATATACGCCCCCATAGCCTCAAGACTCGGTATTTACTGGCTTAAAAACGAACTTGAGGAAAAAGCTTTCTATTACGCGAATCCCGAAGAATACCAGCGCATCCAGGACCTGCTTGAAACAAACCAGGAGGAAAGACAGCGCTATGTGTCCACTGTAAAGACTTTAATAGAGGAAAAAATGGCCGAAGCCGGCATTGCCGCCGAGGTGATGGGTAGATACAAGCAGTACTACAGCATATACCAGAAAATGATGAGCCAGAACCTGGAATTCGAGGAGGTTTATGACATAATAGCGTTCCGGATCATAGTTGAAAACGTGGCCCAGTGCTATGCGGCCCTCGGCCACATCCACTCAAAATGGAAACCCATTCCCAAAAAAATAAAAGACTACATAGCCGTTCCCAAGCCCAACATGTACCAGTCCCTTCACACCACGGTAATCGGTCCCTACGGCGAAAGAATGGAAATCCAGATAAGAACCCGCGAAATGGATTACGTGGCAAAATACGGAATCGCGGCCCACTGGAGCTACAAGGAGGGAAAAACCCTCGGCATTAATACGGAAAACACGTTCGCATGGATTCACAACCTGGTGGAGAACCAGAAAAATTTCGGAAACCCCGAGGAATTTCTCGAAAACGTGCGAATCGACCTGTTTCCCGACGAGGTCTTTGTCTTCACCCCCCGGGGAGAGGTAAAGTCTCTTCCCAAGGGAGCAACACCGGTGGATTTCGCCTACATGATCCATACCGAGGTGGGCAACGAATGCACCGGCGCAAAGGTAAACGGCAGGCTTGTGCCTCTCCAGTACGAGCTCAAAACAGGCGACATTGTCGAAATACTTACCACCAAGGGACATGAGCCCAGCAAGGACTGGCTTAATTTTGTCAAAACCGTAAAGGCGAAATCCAGGATACGCCAGTGGATACGCAAGCAGGAAAAGGAGCGAAGCCTTAGCCTGGGCCGCGAATTGTGCGAAAAAGCTTTCCGAAAGCACAAGCTGAACTTTTCGGCCATGGTCAATACCCGGGAAATGGAGAAAGCCGCAGAAGCTTTTAATTTCAAAACCGTTGACGACCTGATAGCAAATGTCGGCATAGGCAAGATTACGCCTCTTCAGATCATCCGGAAACTTGCCCCCCAGGTGACCGAGAAAAAGGAAACCAAGTTCATCGACAGACTGATGCGGCCAAGGGAGCGCAAGCGCCGTGAAAAAAGCGAAGGGGTGGCCGTTCACGGCATGGATGACATACTGATCCGCTTTGCAAAATGCTGCCAGCCTGTTCCGGGCGATCCGATCATCGGATATATAACCCAGGGCCAGGGGGTTACGGTGCACAGAACCAACTGCGTAAATGCCCTGAAACTAAACCCTGACAGGCAAATAGACGTGGAATGGAAATCAGAGGAAGACTCTCTTTTCCCGGTTTCCCTGAAAATCACCGGATATGACCGCATGGGGCTGCTTGCCGAGATCTCTACTGAAATAAGCAAGGCGGGCGCCAATATTCATGACGTCCGCCTGGAAAGCAGGGAGAATAAATATATATACGGGGAGTTTACCGTCCTTGTAAAAGATCTCCCCCACCTGGACACCGTGATGACCAGGCTGAAAAAAATATTAAAAGTACAGGATGTAAAAAGAGTTTAGCAACCCCCCCTTACGGGGCCTTGACCACAAGGCCGCTTCTTATGCAGCCGGTGCATACTGTAATTTTCTTGACACTTCCCTGGTGCAGGGCCCTGACCCGCTGGAGATTGGGATTGAACCGCCGCTTTGTAACATTATGAGCGTGGCTTACATTATGACCCACCAAGGGCCTTTTGCCGCATATATCGCAAACCATGGACATAGCTTACATCTCCTTTCAAACAAAATCTATTAAAACAGGAATTCGAATATATGCCCTCTTTTTTTTGATTTGTAAAGAGCTTTTTTATTCGTCAGGTTCAGCAAGATGTTTCCTGCAGCGTTTTATGTATTCTTCTGCCTGCCGGCTGTATTTTTCAATATCGGGATAATTCTCTGTCACTATTTTGAACCTGCCCAGAGCGGCTTCATAGTCTCCGGATTTAAAATAAAAACGCCCCACGTAAAACTCGTGGCCCGCAAGCTGCTTTCTGCATTCCTTTATCTTTGGTGCAGCTTTTTTTGAATACCGGCTTTCAGGGAAACGGTCCCGAAGGCGGCTGAAGGTCTCAAGGGCCTTTTTGGTGGGCACCTGGGTCCGGTCTATGCTTTTTATCCTTTCATAATGACACATTCCGATCTGATAAATCACGTAGGGGATCTTTTCATCCCCCGGATGCATGCGCTCGTAGTATTCATACTCGGCCAGGGCCTGCTCGTACTTGCCCCGGTGATAGTGCGCATCGGCAATCCTTATTTCCGCGGTCTTGGTATACTTACTGTAGGGATACCAGTCCCTTAAGTTCTCATAGACTTCTATGGCCTTTAAATATTTTTTGTCTTTAAAATAGGCCTCGCCTTCTGCTGCAAGCTCGGAGGCTGTTTTTTCCTCTTTTTCCCCGAACAATCCCGCGCACCCGGCAGCACCGATAACCAGTGCGGCACACAACACCACTGCAATGTTTCTTCTTATCATAGACAGAAATCCTGTTCCGGTTTTTGAAAATCAGGCGATTTTCAGGGTCAAAATCTTCAGGAGCTGCTCTCTATATAATGAGCAGCCTCTGTTGCCGCAACAGCGCCGTCTCCCACGGCCGTGACCACTTGGCGGAGGGGAGTGTTGCGCACGTCGCCGGCCGCGTATACGCCGGGCACCGAGGTCTGCATTCGCTGGTCGGCAATGATGAATCCATTTTTGTCAAGATCCACCGTTCCTTTAAGAAATGCCGTATTCGGGGTGACCCCGACCCATATAAAACAGCCCGAGACCGGCAGATCCGATTGCTCGCCGGTCTTTACGTTTTTAAGCCTTACGCTTTCAACCCCGGCGTCTCCTCCCTTGATCTCCAGGGGGATTGAATCCCAGAGGATTTCAACTTTTTCATTTTCAAACACGCGCTCCTGGAGGATGCGGGTTGCCCGCAGCTCATCGCGGCGATGAATCAAATAGACCTTGTCGGCAAACCTTGATAAAAACAGGCTTTCCTGAACCGCCGTATCGCCGCCTCCCACAGCCGCAACAGTCGCACCTTTAAAAAAGGGGGCGTCACAGGTGGCGCACGTTGACACTCCCTGCCCGTAATATTTATCCTCGCCGGCAATGCCAAGTTTCCTGGGCGAGGCGCCCGTTGCGATAATCACGGCCCGGGCTTCCACTTCTGTGCCGGAAAGACGGAGCTTTTTAACAGGTCCGGAAAAATCGGTTTCCAGGACCTCCTCCGTAACTATTTCAGCATCAAAGCGCTGGGCCTGTTCGCTTATCTTCATCATGAGGTCGGCTCCGCTGAGGCCTTCGGGAAATCCCGGATAATTTTCAATCCAGTCGGTTACAAGGATCTGCCCCCCGGGAGCGGCCTCTTCAAGCACAAGGACAGAAAGCCGGGCGCGGGCCGCATAAATTGCAGCACTGAGTCCTGCCGGACCCGCCCCTATTATAATCAGATCATATTGCTTGTTTTTCATTTTACCCCGCTACATGCTCTTTTTGATGGCATCCTCGAGCTTGGCCTTCTGAACCATTCCCACGATCTGCTCCATTTTCTGGCCGTCCTTGAAAAGGATCAGGGTGGGGATCGCCCGGATGCCGTAATTGCTCGGTGTTGCGGGATTGTCATCCACATTGCACTTTACGATCTTGAGTTTGTCTCCGTAATCCTTGCTGATCTCTTCGAGCACCGGCGCGATGGCCTTGCAGGGTCCGCACCACGGAGCCCAGAAATCCACGAGAACGGGCGTATCGGCTTTTAAAACTTCCTGTTCAAACGTATTGTCGCTGATCTCCTTGATTCCTTCAGCCATTTTTCATCCTTCCTGATTCGTTTTTGGTTGTCTGTTCGCAGGCCATAAGATAACTTACTACTACAGCCCTGTCTTTTATGTCAAGATAACCATGGAGCAGGATTTTTCAAAAACAAAATACCACTTGCCGCCGGGAGAAAATTTGTTGACGCTTATGGTCTTGTTAATTATTATTTTATGTTTATACAATTTTAAATCTGGATTTAATAATTTGTTTAATTTGTTGATGAACTCGTAAAAAGTCAATTTCCGACGGCAAAGTAAAAAGTTCAAGATCAAGGCGCACAAAATCCCGAGGAATGCAGCGTACTTATCGTACGTGAAATTCCGAGGGATGAAGTGCAACGCAGATATTGGACTTTTTACGAAGCCGTTAATTTGTGAGAAAAAACAGGCGGAAAAATGATTGAACTTGATTTTGAAAAAGGCGGGGGACTGCTGCCTGCCATAGTCCAGGATTACAAAACAGGAGAGGTTCTCATGCTGGCCTACATGAACCGGGCTGCCTGGGAAAACACCCTGAATACAAAAAAGGCAACATATTACAGCCGCTCCAGGGACAAGCTGTGGGTTAAGGGAGAGACCTCCGGACATATACAGCAGGTCAGGGAAGTGCGCTTTGACTGTGACAGCGACACCATTTTGCTCAAAGTGGACCAGGTGGGCGGGGCCGCATGCCACAAGGGTTACAAATCCTGCTTTTACCGGAAAGTCGAGGACGGAAGCGCGGTCATCGCGGAACAAAAAATCTTTGATCCAGAAGAGGTATACAAAAAATGACTGAAACGCTTAAGCTCGGAATACCGAAAGGAAGCCTTCAGAAGTCGACAATAGAGCTTTTCCGGCGCTCGGGCTGGAAAATAAACGTCAACGGCAGAAGCTATTTCCCGGATATAAATGACAAATCAATCGAGTGCACCCTCTGCCGGGCCCAGGAAATGTCGGTATACGTTGAATCCGGCACCCTGGATACAGGGCTTACCGGAAAGGACTGGATCGCGGAAAACCAATCCGACGTTCACGTGGTAACCGACCTGGTATATTCGAAGGCAAGCGCCAGGCCCGCCCGCTGGGTGGTCGCCGTGGCAAGCGACTCGCCTGCCAAAAAAATTGAGGATCTTTCGGGCAAAAAGATAGCCACCGAGCTTGTCAATTACACCCGGCGCTATTTTGAACAAAAGGGTATTGATGTCAGCATAGACTATTCCTGGGGCGCTACGGAGGCAAAGGTGGTATCCGGGCTGGCGGATGCCATAGTTGAAATAACCGAGACGGAAAGCACCATCCGGGCGCACGGGCTGCGGGTGATCCACGAGATGATGCAGACAAACACCCAGCTTATAGCCAATCACGAGGCCTGGAAAAACCCTGAAAAAAGAAAAAAGATCGAGCAGCTATCCCTTCTTTTAAAAGGCGCGCTGGTTGCGGAAAAAATGGTGGGGTTAAAAATGAACGTGCCGGAATCCGGCCTTGACAAGGTTGTCTCCCTGCTGCCGAGCCTTAACGCCCCGACCATTGCAAAGCTTTACCAGAGCGAGTGGTATTCCGTGGAATCGGTGGTAAATTCGGATACCGTGCGCGATCTTATACCGGTATTGATGGAAAACGGCGCCGAGGGTATTATTGAATACCCGTTGAACAAGCTCATATAGGAAGCGTTAAAAACTTGCGTTGTGAAGATAACTTCAGCCACATTTGAAAAAAGCGCGGCCGCGCCGCAACATTACCCGCAGGCAGACCTGCCGGAAATAGCCTTTGCCGGCAGGTCCAACGTGGGGAAATCAAGCCTTATCAATACGCTGGTAAACCGCAGGCACCTGGTTAAAACAGGCTCGACCCCGGGCAAAACACGTTTGATAAACTTTTTTATCATAAACAGCGAATTTTGCTTCGTGGACCTGCCTGGCTACGGCTATGCAAAGGTTCCGGCATCAGAGAGAAAAAAATGGGGCAGCATGGTTGAAACCTATCTGCAGACCAGATCCACCCTGAAGGGCGTGGTTCTGCTCCAGGATATAAGGCGGATGCCGGGCGGAGAAGAAGAAGAGCTTCTCGACTTTCTGGGTCATTTCAGGATTCCGGCAATCATCGTGCTGACCAAGGCCGACAAGTTATCAAAAAACAAACAGATCGCCCAGGCAAAACGCATAAGGCAGGCACTGGATCTGGAAGCAGACGAGACACTTTGTTTTTCGGCAAAATCGCGCCAGGGCGCAGATTCTTTGTGGGAAATGATCAGCAGGCTGCTTGAACCCAAGTTGGGGGTTTTAGAAGACAGATGAACAAAGAACAGCAGGAAAATAAGGAGCCGGCTTTTAAATCGGGATTTGCCGCCATAGCCGGGGCGCCCAACGTTGGGAAGTCAACACTTTTAAACCGGCTGGTCGGGGAGAAAATATCGATTACCTCTGCAAAGCCCCAGACCACAAGAAACCGGATAGCCGGTATAGCCCACGGGGAAGGCTACCAGATAGTTTTTCTCGACACCCCCGGGGTTCACAGAAGCGAACGCATCTTTAACCAAAAAATCGTTGATGTTGCAATGTCGGCAATAGAGGAGGCAGACCTCGTTTTGGTAATAGCCGATTCATCCAGGCCGGATTCGGCTTCCGAGTCCCTGATAGTCGAAAAACTTCAGACCAGGACCGGTATTCCGGCAATCCTTGCGCTAAACAAGATAGACCTTGTGGAAAAGCCGAAACTGCTTGAACTGATCGACAGATGGTCAAAAACGTATGAATTTGCCGAAATCGTTCCCGTGTCTGCCAAAGAAGGCATCCAACTGCCCGAGCTCCTGGAGGCCATGGCAAGGCTTCTGCCCGAAGGACCGCCTTATTACCCCGAAGACGCCCTCACCGACATGCCGGAACGCTTCATAGTGGCTGAAATGATAAGGGAAAAGGTCTTTGAACACACCGGCCGGGAAATCCCCTATTCCACCGCGGTAACCATAGAAGACTTCTTAGAGGACCCGGAGCGCGGCAGGGTCAGCATTCACGCGGCAATTCACGTGGAGCGCAATTCCCAGAAAGGTATAATCATCGGCCGCCAGGGTCAAATGCTAAAGGAAATAGGCACCGAGGCGCGCAAAGATATTGAAGGGCTCCTGGGAACCCCGGTCTTTTTAAAGCTTTTCGTCCGGGTGGAAAAAAACTGGAGCAAAAACCCCAAGGCAATCCGGAAGCTCGGATACTGATGATCCTTTCGTTTCATCCCTGCTATGTTGCGGACATAAACAGGCTTTGCGCAGGCCGGGACCCTGATGAAAAAGACCTGGAGCTTATAAGGACCGCCAGTGCGGTCATACTTCCCCAGGGATGCCGGCGCTCCCTTTTTGAAGCAGCCCGCGGCCTATGCCAGAGGGTATTTCCGGATTATACCGCAAGATTCGCCTGGCCTGAGAAAACCGGACAGATCATAATGTTTGCCCGCTTTAACGCCCCGCACCCGAAAACCGCGATCTTTGACAGTCTCAAGGATTATTGCAGGAAATATTCGGTACAAGACAAGCCCGATGATTTTGATTTTCCGCTTGTGTTTAAATATAATGGTCCGGGAGAGGGATCCGGGGTATGGCTTGTGCAAAACAGGCAACAGATGCGGAGGCTGCTTGAGCAGACCGCCCGCTGGGAAAAAACCGGGCAATACGGATTCCTTATACAGGAGTACGTGGAAACCAAAGGCTGGTGCCTCAGGGCGGCGGTGGTGGGAAAAACCCTTGTCACCTACTGGCGTGTGCAGCCCGGGCCTGAAAAATTTCATGTTTCAGCATCCAGGGGGGCTGAAATAGATCACAAGTCTTATCCGGAGCTCCGGAAGGCTGGAGAAGAACAGGTAAAAAGGCTGTGCGCGCGCACGGGAATAAATCTTGCGGGCTTTGATCTTATATTTCCGACAGGATCTGGAAGACAGGGCCCGCTGTTTCTGGAGGCAAACTATTATTTCGGCCGCCGGGGTCTGGGAGGCTCCGAGGCGTTTTATGACCTGCTGTGCAGGGAAATCGACAGGTGGCTTGGCAAAACACGGTGATGCTATGTATATTCCCGAAGAAGAAGAAATAAAAAAGGAAAAGGCAAAAGCCCGGCAGCTCCGTGCAACCCAGTGGTGGAAGCGCAAGTGCGCCAGGGGAATCTGCCATTACTGCGGCAGAAGGTTTCCAGCAGGTGAGCTGACCATGGATCACATCGTGCCTATTTCCCGGGGAGGGAAAAGTACGCGGGGCAACGTGGTTCCGTCCTGCAAGGATTGCAACACGCAAAAGAAAAGCCGCCTGCCCATGGAATGGACCGGCGGCGACCGCACTTAATCAAAATCCCCCAGCGGCCGGTCAAACGTGTAGCGGGCCGGGGAGACAACCAGCAGATCATAGCTCTGGTTCACGTTTTTGCCAAGCGCTGAAAACGGCAGAGAAACAACAAATACAGCAGAACCTAATATTGTGGAAACAAGCCCAACCGGCCTTGCGACTACAATATCAACCGCCATTGCGGCTCCGTCGGGACGCCCGCTGTCCACGCCTGCCGTACCGGCAAATGCGGAGGTGCCAAACGGCCCCGCCACCAGGGCTGCAATCAATATAAAAAATATAACCCTCTTCATATGAAATCCTCCTTTTTTTCCGCCGGGATTGACCGCCTCTTCCTGCTTTATCCCCCCTGCCGCCGTCTCGGGCGGGCAAACAGGCTTTCTTGACATCCGGCAGGATTCGGATATAAAGAAATAAATGTATTTTATATTATATTATGTCATAAATTTGTTCAGGTCAATTTTTTTATAAAAAAATCAAACACCAAGGAACCATTCCGTGATACACCAGGAAAAACCGTCGGATTCAGAAAAAATCACACCTGTTCAAAAGGAATGACCGAACACAACTATAATACCGCACGGCGGTTTTATTCATATTCCGTGCTCCAACAAAAGCTCCATGCTGTTATGAACGAGGTAACCCCTCCCGGGGATATCCGAACCCTAATTTGACACAACAAGTGATATGCTGCGCGAAATCGCAATCAAAAATTTTGCCATAATAGACGATCTGCGGATCAGCTTTGAAAAGGGCTTAAATATAATAAGCGGTGAGACCGGTGCGGGAAAATCAATAATTATAAACGCCCTGAACATCCTGCTGGGCAGCCGCGCCGATGCCGCCATGATCCGAACCGGGGCAGATACGGCGGAACTCGAAGCCCTGTTTGACCTGGAACCCGGCGGGCCCGCGGCGCAAATTCTCAAAGAACAGGGATATGATGCAGAAGAAGAGCTCCTGATACGAAGAATACTCTCCAGAAATGACAGGCACAGGGTTTATATAAACGGCCGGCTTGCCACCATGCAGCTTCTTTCCAGGCTTACGGACAATCTTGCGGGAATATCGGGCCAGCACGAGCACCAGCGTCTTTTAAAAGAATCAGAGCATCTCAATATCCTGGACAGATTCGCCGGACTCGGGGGGCTGAGAAAATCAGTATCAGAATGCTATCGTGAAATCCTGCCGCTGATACAAAGACTTGAAGAACTGAAAGAGCAGAAATCAAGGCAGTCAGAACGTATCGACCTGCTGCGGTTCCAAAAAGAGGAAATCAGTGCCGCGGCCCTTTCTCCGGGAGAAGAAGAAGACATAAAGCAGGCCTTAAAGCGCCTGAAAAACGCCGAGTTTCTGTATCAAAGCGTCGGCGGGGGGGTTGAGGAGCTATACAACCGGGAAGGCGCAGTGGCAGAGCGGTTAAGATCGGTGCAAAAGGATATTGAAAAGGCCGCCTCAACAGACCCCGACCTGTCCCCCCTGGCCGAATCACTGGCCGATGCCGCAATCAGGATTGAAGACACTGTGGAGCAGCTTCGCGGATACATAGACTCAATTGAATTTGACCCCGCAAAAACAGAAGAGCTTGAAGCAAGGCTTGATACTATAAACCGGCTCAAGAGAAAATACGGTTCCTCGATTCAAGAGGTTCTCCGCTACATGGAGTCGGTGGACACCGAACTTTCGGAAATAGAAAATATTGACGAAAAAATTGGTGAAACAGAAACAGAACTTAGACATGCAAAGGAGAGGCTGTTTGGCCTGGCAGACGAGCTTTGCAAAAAGCGCAGGGCCGCTGCAAAGGATCTTTCCGCAAAAATGGAAGAAGAGCTCATCTCCCTTAAAATGGAAGGCACAGCGTTTTCCGTAAGCTTCCGGGAGAACAGTCCCGGAGCTGACACCCCGGAATGGCTTCGCATGGATAAAAAGGCAGTAAATGAAAAGGGGACTGAACAGGCTTTGTTCATGATCGCCCCTAATCCGGGCGAGGATCCAAGACCCCTTTCCAAAATCGCTTCCGGCGGGGAGCTTTCCCGGATAATTCTTGCCTTAAAGGCAATTCTGGCCGATACCGAGCTTGTTGAAACCGTTGTTTTCGATGAAGTAGACGCAGGGATAGGCGGCGAAGTCGCCGAAGTGGTGGGCAGAAAACTTGCCCGCCTTGCGGAATCCGGGCAGATAATCTGCATCACCCACCTGGCCCAGATCGCAAGATTCGGGGATCAGCACTTCCGCATAACCAAGGATGTACAAGAGGGCAGGACTGCCACCTCGATAGAAAAACTGGATGCTTCCGGTCGTATAGAGGAAACCGCCCGAATGATAGGGGGCGAGGCGATTACCGAGACCACCCTGGCTCATGCAAAAGAACTGCTCAAAGCTCCGCAGAGCAGTAAATCCGGGCAAAAATAATCAGCAAATCAGAAATTCACGCCTGTTTCAAGAAACGGCCCTGAAAAATCCACGTCAATAATAAGGTCGTCTTCCTCAATGTCATAGATGTCATGCCTGTAGCCCCCTGAAACAAAGACGGGGCCAACCGCCCTTACCTTTACACGGCCTATCATGCTAAGGATTTCATAGTCGCTGTAAGAGATTCCGCGTACTTCGGCCTCAAGTGCGAACCTCTCCACGGGGTGAAGACCCAGGCCCAGATAAATCATGGGAACCGGCAGGGTTTCTGATTTTTTTTCATACCTGTCGAGATCTTTTTGTTCCACCACTGCTTCTGCTTCTATGATCCTGGCGTTAACGCCTGCCTCAAGATTAAGCCGGTTTAAGGTAGCTCCCCTTATCAGGGGTATGTTGTAGAACACGCCTATATCGTAATGATCCATGGTCAGGCGCGAGTTGAATTCCTCGGAGACATCAAAATCAATTTCGCCGAACCTAAAGGTTTTGCTGTAGGTTCCTGTTCCCTTGTACTCCTGGGGCGTGACCATTAAATAAAGATTGGGAACAAGAGCAGGAGTGTTTATTTTCAGGCGGCCGTAAATTTCATCCTCTTCATCAAAACTAAAATCATCCTCCAGGTCCAGATAATCGTCACTCTTATAAGCCATATCTCCTGAAGGTGAAACCCTCCAGCCGCCGATCGCGCCTTCTATGTCCATCAAGGGCAGGGCAACCGCGCGGAAAGGTAAAAGTACCGCCAGAACCGCCAGCAGGCATAAAAACATTTTTACCGCTTTGACACCCATCAGGGCCTCCTTTTTTGAGCCGTGTGATTGCAAAATAACCGTAAATTAAATACTTGACTGTTTTGTACAAATGATGTATTTAAATAGGTTTGACGGCTTCGCAAAAATTCCAATATTCGCACAATAGCAATTAATAAAAACATAACCTTTTTTAACGTATAACACAAGAGATAACTTTAATCTGTTTGTTTGCGGGGTAAGTTTCATGAGCGAAAATGCCAGCTTAAAGGTAAACGGCAAAACCATCGAACTCCCGGTAATCGAGGGCCCGGAAGGCGAAAAGGCCGTTGACATCCGGAGTCTTCGGGCCGAAACCGGATATATTACGTTTGACCCCGGATTTGGCGATACCGGAAGCTGCAAGAGCGCCATCACCTACATGGACGGGGAAAAGGGAATCCTGCGCTACAGGGGAATCCCGATAGAAGAACTTGCAGAGCACTCCTCGTTTGTCGAGACCTCCTACCTTCTGATAAACGGGAAACTTCCCACCCGGCAGGAGTTAAACCGCACAAGCGTGCAGCTAAACGACCACTCCCTGGTCCATGAGGACATGCAGAACTTCTACCAGAATTTTCCGCGCGCCTCCCATCCCATGGGAATTCTGTCCGCAATGGTAAACGCGCTTAGAAGCTTTTATCCGGAACTTATAAGCACTGACGAGGAATTCGAGCAGACCGCACTGCGCCTTCTCTCCAAGGTGCGCACCATGGCGACCATGGCATACAAGATTTCCCGGGGGCACAAGGTGGAATATCCGAGGCCCGACTATACCTATTGCGCGAATTTTCTGCACATGATGTTCAACACCCCGGTCAAGCCATACATAGTACGAAAGGAACTGGTAAAGGCCTTAAACGTATTCTGGATCCTTCATGCCGATCACGAACAGAACTGCTCAACCGCGGTTGTACGCAGCGTCGGAAGCGCCAGGACCAACATATATGCATCGCTTTCAGCAGGCATATCCGCTCTCTGGGGTGATCTGCACGGCGGGGCCAACCAGGCGGTTATACAAATGCTGACAGACATTTATGAGCAGGGGCTTTCCGTGGACAAGGTTGTGGCACGTGCCAAGGATAAAAAAGACCCGTTCAGGCTCATGGGATTCGGCCACAGGGTCTATAAGACTTACGATCCAAGGGCCAGAATACTAAAGAAGTATGTACACGAGGTGCTCGAAAGCCTGAAGCTAAACGACCCCCTGCTCGACATAGCCCTGGAGCTTGAGGAAATAGCGGTAAACGATGAATATTTTCAAAAATACAACCTCTATCCCAATGTTGACTTCTACAGCGGAATCCTGCTCAAGGCCATGCAGATTCCCACAAACATGTTTACCGTGATGTTTGCCATAGGCAGGCTTCCGGGCTGGATGGCCCAGTGGCGGGAAAACATGACAGATCCGGAGCAGAGGCTGGTGAGGCCCAGACAAATATATACAGGCTGTAACCTCCGGCAGTATGTACCCATAGACGACAGGGAACAGGGAAAATAGCTTTATCCGGACGCCGGGGAAAGTTTTTCCCTGAACTCCAGGTATTCAAGCATTGCTCCCATGGCCCGGGCCGCCCGGTTGGGCCCGGGCAGAACCGGCGCGCCTAAATCATAAAGGCTCTTTATAAAAGGGTTTTCCCCGGAATAATAGGAAAACCCTATTACCGGCTTTTCAGATCCAAGCATCATATCGCTCAGATACCTGCTTTGCTCATTTACGAATTTTTCTGTTTCCGCTTCCAGTTCATCACCCGAAACTCCCATGGTTTCCAAAATCATCCTTACAGTGCGAAGCGGCATCATCAGGTATAGAAGCAGCATGTCCGCATTTTCGTCCTGTTTTAAAATCTCCGGGATGTTTACAAAATAATCCAGATTCCTTCTGGAAAAAGTAAGATCCACGGGATTGCTCATACTTCCCGTATGGGGAACATATTCGGCAAGTCTTTGCTTTGTCTCCTCCGAGAGGCCCGGCAGCTTCATGCCGAAGCGCTCGCACGCGTCCGCGGCCACCGTACCCGGGCCGCCGGAATGAGTCTGCACGATCACGCGGTTGCCTTTTGGCAAAGGACAGGTCCCCAGGCACCAGCATATATCAAAGAGTTCCTCGATTGACCAGGCGCGGATCACACCGCTTTGCCGGAAAATGCCGTTATAGACCGGATCTTCTCCCGCAAGAGCTCCCGTATGAGAAAGCCCCGCCTTTCGGCCCGCCTCGGTGCCCCCGGCATAATAGGCCACGATGGGCTTTTGCGGAACAATTCTCCTGGCAGCTTCCACAAATTCACTTCCCCGCCTGATGCTTTCAATATAAAGGCTTATAACTTTGGTATCAGGACATGCGGCCAGATACTCCATGCAATCCACGATATCTATATCGGCTTCGTTTCCCACGCTGAATCCAGTGGAAAAACCCAGGCCGTACCTTCCCAGGTAGGCAAACATCTGGGTGATAAAACTTCCACTCTGGGAGGCCATGCCGATAAATCCGGGCGGATGCTCGCAGGGCAGAAATGTGGCGTTAAACCTGAAATGAGTATTAACCGCCCCTATGCAGTTGGGCCCCAGAAACCGTATTCCATATTGCGCCGCTGTCCGCTTAAGTTTTGCCTCAAGCCCGGCCCCGTCTTTTCCCACTTCCTTAAAGCCGCCTGAAACCACTATTGCATGCTTTATTCCCTTCTGCCCGCAGGCCTCCATAACCTCGGGCACCACCCCTGTGGGCAGCACCATTATGGCCAAATCCGGGACCTCTGGCAGGTCGGCCACGGATTGGTATGCCTTGTACTCAAGAACCGTTTTTTCAGACGGATGAACCGGGTATATCTTCCCCCGGTATCCTATATGCAAAATAGAGGAGAGGATACTGGTGCCCATTGAAGTGTATTTGTTGGAAGCACCGAATATTGCTATACTTTCCGGATTGGCTATGCTGTAGAGCGGAGATTCCTCAATTTTGCCTGTCATTTTTTCCTTTCTTAAAAGTCTCAGGCACGCCGGCGGCCTTCAAAAAAGAAGGCCCTTGATTTCCATGTAATTCAAGCCAGTCCATACAGGATCCCGGGCTCGTTTTCCGCCCGCCTGACACGATTTTTCATTTCCAGGTACCGCAAATGCGCAATGGCCTCGCCCGTGGCAAACCATTTCTGCTGTGTAGGGAAATCCTCCCAGCTTTTTGCAGTAAGGTCCCAGGTCATGCGGGAAGCAACGTCAAATGCATGCATGGGAGAAGATTTTGCAAGTATTGCTTCCACCTCTTCCAGTCTATTGGCATGATGACGCTTCAGGGTATCAATGCGATCCCGGAAATCGGAAAACAAATTCCTGTGGCCGGGAAGAGCCAGCTTCACCTCCAGGTCCCTTACCCTGTCAAGGCTCTTTAAATAGTCTCCCAGGGGATTCGTATTATCAGACCAGCACTGGATATTGGGTGTAATATCATATAGCACATGATCGCCTGCAATAAAAATCCCCTTTTCCGGTTCATACAGGCAGGTATGGCCGGGGGTGTGCCCAGGGGTCTGAATGCAGATAAAATCGTAATCACCCACCTTCAGCCTGTCCCGGTCATTGATCATGCTTAGTGAAGGCGACCAGTTTGAACCATACTTATGCGCCGGATGCTGGTTTAGGGCCTCGCGAAGCATGTCTTCGGGAAATCCGTTTCTGCCTCCGTATTTGATCATTGGCTCAAGGCCCCTGGGGTTTTCAATTATTTCACTATCAGGCCTGTTGAAATAAATCCGGGTATTTTCCCCTGCCAGCTCGTTTACAAGCCCGAAATGATCCGCATGCAGGTGGGTGATAAAGAGATCGACAGTATCGAGCCCTACGCCTATCTCAGCCAGCCCTTCGCTCAGGGCCTTTTTGCAGACATCGCGGTTTAAGCCAGTATCAATTACAAGGTTGCGTGAATTTCCCTTGACAACATATGAATTAAGGGATTTGAGCGGACTGTTGGGCAACGGGACCAGTATTCTGTAGAGACCCGGGTATAGCTCTTCTGCCATGGCGCGTTTTCCTTTCAGGGATTAAAAATAAAACGAACGCTCACTCGTTTTTAAAAACGTCATTCTACCCCTTAACAAATTTTTTTCAAGCGCAAACAAAAAACCCCGTTGCCAGCCTCTTAAATATCGGGCAAAAAGGCTTAATTTCATACCTTTGGTTGACACGCCGGCAATTCCGGATATAGATATATTTATATTCCCCCTGACTGGATCCTGCTATGCCGCAAGATTATCAAAAAATAGAGGTTGCCGTGGCCATGCCGGTATTCGGGACCTATACTTACGCGGTCCCGCCCGGGCTTTCAGACATGATGGAGCCGGGCAAGCGTGTACTTGTTCCTTTCGGGTCGCGGCGGGTAACGGGCTACGTGCTCGGCCCGGACGCCAGGGAGCAAAAAGAGGGGCTGAAAGCCGCCGAAGACGTAATTGATGACGACACTCCCCTGTTTCCGGAAGAAATGATCCCTTTTTTCCGGTGGATAGCGGATTATTACATGCATCCCATAGGAGAGGTCATTTCAGAGGCACTGCCCGGAGGTATCAACCCTGCCGAGTATTCGGTCTACCGGACAACAGATAAGGGAGCAGCCTCCCTTGATAATGAAAAACTGCCGGTACAGGAAAAAAAAGTCCTTAAGCTGCTTTGCGAAAACCCCTGCAGGCACTCCTTGCTATGCAGAAAAGCCGGAGAGAACATCCCCCGCAGTCTTCTTGAGAAAATGCGCCGAAGGGGCCTGCTTGAAAAAGAAAACAAAATCCACCGGCAGACAGTGCGCACAAAAACACGCAGATGCGCTGAACTCATAGATGCGGGCATTGCGGAAAAAGACTTCTCAGAGCAAAAGCTCACCATTGTCAGACACCTGCGCGAAAACGGAAAAACCCCTGTAGATGAGCTTAAAAAAATTGTCCCCACTGCTGCAAATCATATAAGGGAGCTTGAAAAAAAAGGTTATGTAAAAATAAGCGAACAGGAAGTCTACAGGGACCCGTTCGGAGATCCGGTAGACCCTGATACCCCGCCCAGGCTCACCGCAGAACAGCAAAAAGTCGTTCGTGAAGCAGGCGATGCTGTAAAATCCGGATTCCGCACCTATCTTCTGGCAGGTGTAACAGGAAGCGGCAAAACAGAGGTCTACATGCAGCTTGCCGCCCGCGCCCTTGAACAGAATCGAACCGCTCTGATCCTGGTTCCGGAAATAGCAATTATTTCTGAAATCGAGCGCCGGTTCAGGGCCAGGTTCGCAGGACTGGTCGGGGTGCTGCACTCGGGGCTGTCTGCAGGAGAAAGATTTGACCAGTGGCTGCGTATAGCCCGGGGGGAGGCGCCGGTTGTTATCGGCGCAAGATCAGCGATTTTCGCTCCCCTGGCCAAGCCGGGTGTAATCATCGTGGACGAAGAGCACGACACCTCGTATAAGCAGGAAGGCCGGCTTCACTACAATGCAAGGGACATGGCAGTGGTAAGGGCCAAGCTGGCGGGTTCCACTGCGGTGCTGGGCTCTGCCACCCCGTCCGTGCAGTCTGTATACAATGTATCTGCGGGAAAATTCCATGAACTCAACCTTACCCGCAGAATTCACAGGCGTGCCATGCCAGAGGTAAAAATCGTGGATCTGCGCAAGCACAAGGGCCTTAAAGGCGCCCGCCGGTTTATTACCCGGCCCCTGGAAGAAGAAATAAAATCCACTCTTGCCAGGGGCGAACAGGTGCTTCTTTTTTTAAACCGCCGCGGCTTTGCCAGCTACCCTGTATGCGCTCAATGCGGAGAGGCCCTAAAATGCCGCCACTGCGACATCACCCTTACCCTTCATAAAAAAGCCAACATATACAAGTGCCATATGTGCGGCTATTTCAGGGCTGCTGCCTCCAAATGCGACAAATGCGGGTCTGCCTCCATAAAACAGCTCGGCATGGGTACCGAGAAGCTCGAGGAGGCGGTTCGCACGCTTTTTCCCGAGGCCAGGACCGCCCGCATGGACAGGGACACCATAAACAGAAGAGGTGCGCTGTTAAAAATCCTTAAAGATCTGCGTGAACAAAAAATAGACATCCTCGTGGGCACGCAGATGGTAGCCAAGGGTCATGATTTTCCCAACATCACCCTGGTGGGAATCGTATGCGCGGATTTGTCGCTTTCGTTTCCGGATTTCCGGGCAGGAGAGATGACCTTCCAGGTCCTGGCCCAGGTGGCGGGCCGTGCTGGCCGGGGCGAGGCTCCCGGCAAAGTGGTTCTACAGACTTACAGCCCGGATCATTTCGCGATCGAGGCCGCACGCGCCCAGGATTTCATGGCGTTTTACAACCGGGAAATAAAATTCAGAAAATCCCTTCAATACCCTCCCTTTACCCGCATGACCCAGCTTAAAATCACGGGCAGGGATAAAAGCAAAACGCGCAAACAGGCCGAAGAGCTCGGGCGGCTCCTGCACATGCTACAAAAAAACGGGGAAGAAAAATTTAAGCACGTACAGATCCTCGGCCCCATAGAGGCCCCTGTTACCAGAATTGCAGGACGCTATCGCTGGCAGATACTTCTAAAGGCCCGTTCCCCTGAAAACATCAGACAGATGCTGCGCAGGCTGATTTTGCAAAACCCCTCCGGTTTTTCCGGCCGGGAGGTTCACACCGCAATAGACGTGGACCCGTTTTTCATGATGTAGAGGTCCCCACAAAATACTTGATTGATGCAGATGAAAAATGGCAGGTTACAAAAGCAAAACCCGGGGCAGATATGTATTTGAGACTTGGTATCTATATGGCAGAAGAGGTTAAAAATGAATGATTCAAAAGATTCCGGTTCAAATCAAATCCGGCCTGAACTGGCAGAGGTTATTGAGCGGCACAGGATGACAAAAGACGAGGCCCGGCCCGAAGCGGTTGCCAGGCGCAGAAAAAAAGGACGGCGCACAATCCGGGAAAACATAGCAGATCTCTTAGACGACTATCCTTCGATTGAATACGGTTCCCTGGCCCTGGCAGCCCAGCGCCGCCGGACCCCGATGGAGGAACTGATCAGGAACACCCCTGCCGACGGAATTGTGACAACCATCGGCAAGATAAACAGCCATCTCTTTGACCATCCGAAAAACCGGTGCATGGTACTGGGCTATGACTACACGGTTCTTGCAGGCACCCAGGGCTATTTCAATCACAATAAAAAGGACAGAATGCTGGAGCTGGCCTATAAAATGAAACTTCCGACCGTGCTTTTTGCCGAAGGCGGAGGGGGCAGGCCCGGAGATGTTGATAAAGCCGAAACTGCGGTGGCAGGCCTTCACCTAAAATCCTTTTCCCACTTTGCCAGGCTCTCCGGCCTTGTGCCGGTCGTAGGTATTGTAAGCGGCTATTGCTTTGCCGGCAATGCAACGCTTCTGGCATGCTGCGACGTGATCATAGCCGCGGAAAACGCCAACATAGGCATGGCCGGTCCTGCAATGATCGAGGGAGGAGGACTTGGCAAGTTTCATCCCAGCGAAATAGGGCCGGTTTCGGTTCAGTCTCCCAACGGGGTTATAGATATAGTCGTTGAAAATGAAGAGGAAGCCGTCGCAGCAGCCAAGAAGTACATATCTTATTTCCAGGGCCCTGTATCGGAATGGGAATGCGAGGATCAGCTCCGTCTTCGCGACTCTATACCCCAGCGGCGCCGGCGCACTTATGACGTAAGAAAAATAATCAACACCCTGGCTGACAAGGGGTCGGTGCTCGAACTGAGAAAGAAATTCGGCAAGGGAATTATCACGGCACTCGTAAGAATCGAAGGCCACCCCTTCGGCCTGATAGCCAACAACACCTTTCATCTCGCCGGTGCCATAGATGCGGACAGCGGGGACAAGCTTTGCCGGTTTGCACAGCTTTGCGATGCATTTGACCTTCCCGTGATCTCGCTTATAGACACCCCGGGATTCATGGTGGGGCCCGAGGCTGAAAAAACCGCCCAGGTGCGGCATTTCGGCCGGATTTTTACAAATTTCGTAAACATAACCGTACCTGTGTTCAGCATAGTGCTTAGAAGGGGCTACGGACTTGGTGCCATGGCCATGGCAGGAGGCAGTTTCCACAATTCTGATTTCATAGTCTCCTGGCCAACGGGCGAATTCGGGGGCATGGGCCTTGAAGGGGCCGTGAGGCTCGGATACAAAAAAGAACTTGATGCTATCGAAGATCCCGAAGAACGGGAAAAGCGGTTCAATGAACTGCTGGCCATGTATTACGAGCACGGCAAGGCGATAAACATGGCCTCATGCCTGGAGATAGACGATGTGATTGATCCGGCGGAAACAAGGCAGTGGATCATGGCCGGCCTGCATGCCCAGCCCGGGCCCGATCCCCGAAGCGGCAAAAAAAGACCGAATATTGACTGCTGGTAAAAAAATCTTCACTTTACACAGCAGTTGAAAATTTTATTCCGCGATTTCATAGGATTCAATGGAAATTTCCAGTCCCTCTGGCAATTCGGTCGGGGCTTGTTTTTTCCTGTTTACCGCACAAAAAGCCACTTCCTCGAATTCAAACTCTGCCTGCCCGCCGGCGGGCAGGTTGCTGATAATATCTTTCTGGTGCGGCATTTTTTCATACGAGCTGACAAACCATTCCCCGTCAAGTATCTCCTCGCGGCAGGATGTGCAGTAGCCTGTTATCTCAACATTTTTAACGTCTACTTCCCCAACGTTTCTTATGACGCCTTTTGCATCAATCACATAATGATACTCATGTTCCAGGCGGATGGAAAATTCAGTGTCTGCAACCTCAAGCTTTGCTTCTTCGGGCTCTGCCGCGCATCCCCATAAACACAGCGCCGCAAGCAATAAAACAAAAATCCCCAATATAAAATTTGTTCTCTTAATCATTTCTCCCCCTCCTTTTTAAGGCCTAAACCCGAAAAAACCCCCCGAAAGCATTATACAGATTTTTGCCCGCACCAATTTTATGCCTCCCTGAGGATACTACCCATATTACCAAAAAATTTATAGCAAAATAAGTCCCGTATTTCAAATCTCCAATCCCCGGCCAGACATTTTATTATGTACTATCCCCGAAAAGATTGATATACTTCTTTTCCAGGAAGCAAAAAAGAGCTTAATTCCTTATCAGCTCCACTGTTTAAAGAACTGCCGGGCGGGAGAGCATCAAATCCATCGGATGTTAAAAGGGAAATACTGATCCGGGACTAGAACAATGAGCCTGTCTGACCCAGGAGCCGCTTTACCAAAACCGCCGGTATTTTTCTATGGATGGATCATAATTTTTGTCGCATTTGTCACCCTGGCAATATCATTCGGGATCTGGTATTCCTACTCGGTATTTATCCTTGCGGTGGTTGATGATTTCGGCTGGAGCATGGCATCCGCATCAAGTGTTTTTTCAATTTTTATCATCTCGCATTCCACGTTTGCCATGGGGGGAGGCTATCTTCAGGACAGGTTCGGACCGAGAATCGTTGTTCCGGCAGGGGCCGTAATAGTTGCCATGGCCCTTGTTGCCGCTTCCCTGTCCGAGAACCTCTGGCATTTTCAATTATCATACGGTATTGTCGGCGGCGGAGGCATCAGCCTGCTGGCCTTTGTTTCCCATGCGGCTTTTCTGCCCAAATGGTTCGAACGCAAAAGAGGGCTGGCCCTGGGAATTGCCATGGCCGGAATCGGGCTTGGAATGCTGCTTGTGGTCCCTTTTGCAGAAAAACTGATCTCCCTGTACGGATGGAGAAATGCTTATCGAGCGCTTGCGGCACTTGTACTTCTTGTTATCGCTCCTTTAAACCTTGTTTTCGGCCGAAAAAGCCCGGAGGCTGTATCCCAGTATCCGGACGGGGATGCTTTTGATAAACAGAAGCCGGCAAAACCCCACAAATGGGCAATGTTAATTGTTGATGAAAACTGGGCAAAGATTGACTGGAGCTTTAAAAAGGCCTGTAAAACACGGCGGTTCTGGTTTCTGGTGTTTGCGTTTTTCTTTATTGCATTCGCCTTTCAGGGAGTGTTGCTCCATGCGGTCTCTGCCATGGTTGATTCGGGTATGAAACGGAGCACTGCCTCGTATTTCTTTGGAACGGCCGGCATCATGGGTTCTGCCGGAAAAATCCTGTTCGGGTATCTATCGGATATGCTGGGCCGGGAGCGGGCCAAGCTGATCGGAGATACTACAGCATTATTGGGTATAATTTCGCTTATGCTTGTTTCCCTGATCCACGGCCCCATGGCGCTTGGGTTCGCCCTGTTTTTCGGCCTGGGCTACGGGGCCACGGCCCCGCTGATACCGGCTATTACAGCCGACATATTCATGGGCAAAAATTACGGACTGATTTTTTCAATAATCGCCACGGGCGGGGGCCTGGGCGCTGCGGCCGGCACTTATGTAAACGGCCTGCTAAGGGATATAACGGGCACTTATCTTGTATCGTTTACGGTTTGTTCAGTATTTCTGGCAATTTCGTGCATGCTGGTATTTCTTGCAGCCCCGGGCAAAGTAAGAAAAATGGTCAAGAAAACGTAAATAACTTATGTTTACCTTTATTCATGCCGCAGATATTCACCTGGACAGCCCCATGCACAAGCTGGAGGCATATGACGGCGCTCCTGTGGAGCAGTTCCGGCTGAGCACCAGAAGGGCACTTGACAACCTGCTTGAGCTTGCAGTTTCTCAAAAGGTCTCCTTTGTGCTTATTTCAGGCGACCTTTATGACGGTGACTGGAAAGACTACAACACCGGGCTTTACCTGGTTTCCCGGATGAACCGCCTGAAAGAAGCCGGCATACCGGTATTCATGGTTTCGGGAAATCATGATGCGGCAAGCGCAATCACAAAGACCCTGCGCATGCCGGAGAACGTGACCGTATTTTCTTCAGCACGGCCGGAAACATGCACCCTGGATGACCCGATGGTGGCAATCCACGGCAGAAGCTTCGGCTCTCCTGCGGAAAAAAACGACCTGTCAAAAGATTATCCCGCCCCCCTGCCAGGCAGGTTAAACATAGGAATGCTTCATACCTGCGCTACCGGAAGACCCGGTCATGAACCTTATGCACCCTGCAATCCGGAAGGGCTTGCGCAGAAAGGGTATCAATACTGGGCCCTTGGTCACGTACACCAGCACGAAGTGCTCTCCAAAAATCCCTTCATAGTTTTTCCCGGAAACAACCAGGCCAGGCACATCAGGGAACCGGGAGCAAAGGGATGCGTCCTTGTCACAGTCACAGACGAAATGGAGATCTCCCTTGATTTTATACCAACCGACGTGGTGCGCTGGTGCAAAATAACAGTGGACGCGCGCCGGGCAAACGAAGCCTACGAGGTTGTAGACAGGTTTTCAGATCTGCTCGAATCGGTAGTATCGGAAAACAGCGGAATGCCTCTGGCGGTACGGGCCGAAATTTCAGGCGAGACCCGCGCGGCCGCGGAACTGACCTCTGATCCGGACCGCTGGACCGGGGAGATAAGAGCTGCTGCAATGGAGGCGGGAAACGGGTTGGTTTGGGTGGAAAAGGTTGAGCTTTCATGCCACCTGCCTCCTGATCTGCGTCAACCGCCTGCCGGCGGGGCCATGAAGGAACTGCTTGCACTGTTTGACGAACTGGAGGAAGACGAGCAAGCAAGACGGGAACTTGCAGAGGAACTCTCAGATATTTGCAGGAAACTGCCTGCAGAGCTAAAGCAGGAGCCTGACGGCATAAAATGCGATGATCCGGACTGGATAGGCGAGCTCCTCGGGCGCGTGCGGCCCGAGCTTGCAGGCCGCCTTTTGCGGAAAGGAGGCGGCGCATGAAAATAGATGCCCTTTACCTGACCGCTTTCGGCCCTTTTACAGATGCCACCCTGGATTTCAGCAGCGGAAATCCAGGGTTCCACCTGGTATACGGACCAAACGAGGCGGGAAAAAGCTCCGCGCTGCGCGCCCTTCGCTCCCTGCTTTACGGGATTGACGAGCGCACGCCCGACAGCTTCATCCACCCTTATTCCAGGCTTCGTATAGGGGGGAAATTAACCGCTGAAAACGGCAAAAGCCTGGAAATCGTGCGGCGAAAAGGCAGAACAAACACCCTGCGGACTGCAGACGACATGAGCGTGGTGGAGGAAACAGTTCTGGAAGAATTTTTGAACCACGTGGACGCCGACCTTTTTGCAACCATGTTCGGCATAGGATACGACGACCTGGTAAGAGGCGGAAAAGAAATAGTCTCAGGAGGCGGGGACCTGGGAGAACTCGTCTTTTCGGCAGGCTCGGGCATAGTGCGGTTAAAGGAGATAAGGGAGGCGCTTTGCGCCGAAGCGGAAAGCCTGTTTAAACCCTTGGGAAAGGTTCCTTCCATTAATGACGCGCTTTTACGTTTCAAGGAAATTGAAAACCGCCTCAAGCAGGCAATGCTGTCCGGAAGCAGGTGGAACGAGCTTGACGGGGAGCTGAAAGCCGCCCTTAATGAACGCGACTCGGTAGAACAGCAACTCAGGGAAAACCAAAAAGCCCGTCAGCATCTTGCAAGGATAAAAGAGGCCCTGCCGCTTATTGCGCGGCGGCGCGAGGTAACAGAGACTCTTGGACAGTATGAAAACGCCGTGCTTCTGCCTGAGGATTTCCCTGAGACCCGCAGGGATCTTGTTGCAAAGCTTGACATGGCCGCACAGGAAGAAGACAGGGCGCAAAAAGCGATAAATTCCATTGAAAAGCAGATGGCGGATCTTTCGCCCAATGATGCCTTAATTGAAAATGCCGGGCTCATAGAGGAATATCACAGGCAGCTCGGAAGCCAGCACAATGCCGCTTCAGAGCGGATAAAACTTGAAACCGAGAGGAGCGCACTGCTTGACGAGTGCAGGGAAATTCTGCGCGGCCTGTCAGACAGCCTGTCCCTGGAGGACGCCGAACGCCTGCGCATAAAAAAGGACCGGGCAGAAGCAATAAGACGGCTCTCATCTGAATACGAACAAATAATTGCCCGCATTGAAGACGCCCGGAATCTATTGCCCGGGCTGGAACATGAAATCAGCGGGCTTGAGGGAAAAAGGCGAAAGATGACCGCTCCCATGGACAGGGACTCCATGGACGCCCTGCAGACCGCCCTGGCCGAAGCCTCTGAATACGGGCCCCTGGAAAAACAAAACCAGCAGGAAATAAAGAACCTGGAGGCCAGAAAATTCTCCCTGGACAACCGGCTGGAAAATCTGGGGCTTGCCGGAAAAAACGCCCGGGAACTTGAAAAACTGCCTGTTCCTGACACCGAAACCATCCGGATGTTTGAAGAAAGTATTGATCAGGCGGCCAATTATATCCAGGAGATAAACAGGGAGCTAAAAGAAGTAAAAGACCGGATCAGGGAGGCTGAAGCAAAAATCCGGGCCGGCCAGATGGCACATGCGGTCCCCTCCGAAAACGACCTTAACCGGGCACGCGACAGAAGGGACCGCGGCTGGAGCTTGATAAGGCGGAAGCTCGAAGGCGGTTCCCTGGATCAAAAAGAGACTGCCCGGTATCTTTCCGGAATTAAAAATGATCAAGACCATGGGCCCGAAAGCCTGGAGGATGCGTTTGAACATTGCCTGAAAACATCGGACGAACTTGCAGACCGTCTGCGCAGGGAGGCAGACCGGGTTGCGGAGCATGCAAGGTTAAATGCCGATCTTGACGCTGCAATGCAGAGAAAACAGGAGCTTGATGATGAATACGAAAAAGAGGAAAAAGACCGGGAAAAACTCAATACCAGGTGGAGTGAGCTTTGGGAAAAAGCCGGCATAAATGCCGGCACACCAAGGGAAATGGAGCACTGGGGCCGGGACCTTGCCTCAATAAAACAGGATCTCTCAGAACTTGAAAACAGCATGGAAAAGGCAAAAGATTTAAACCGGGCGATCGGTGCCCGCAAAAAAGCCCTTACCGCGGTGTTAAAGCCCCTGGATACAAAAACCGATCCCGACCACGACCCGCTGAGCAGACTTATTTTTAAGGCGCAAAAGATAATCGGGGATGAAAACAGGCTTGCCTCGGAATACAAAGAGATAGACTCCGAGATCGCTTCGCGCAGAAAAGAGCTGGCTGCCGCAAAAAACCGGCTGGAGGCGGGTGAAAGGGCTCTTGAAAGATGGCGGTCCCAGTGGCAGGAGGCTGTCTCTTTTCTCGGGCTGTCTTCAGAGGCAAAACCTGATGAAGCAAATGCCGTAATGGAGGAGATCAGAGCCCTTTTTGAAAAACTAAGGGAAGCCGAAAACCTTCATAAACGTATACAGGGCATTGACAGGGACGCGCAGAGCTTTAAAGAAAATGTCACCGGGCTGGCAGAAACAGTGGCCCCTGATCTTTCCGGAAAACCCCCGGAAGACATCGCGCTTAAGCTCCACACCAGGCTGACAGCCTCCAGGGAGGCGCGCACCCGCCATGACGCCCTTGAAAAGCAGCTTGCATCCGAGAAGGAAAACCTTGAAAAGGCACGGAAAACCACCGCTCAAATCAGGACCCGTCTTGCCCGCATGTGCGAGGAGGCGGGCTGCAAAGAGTATCATGAACTGCCCGGGGCTGAAAAGCGCTCCACCCAGCGCCGGGAACTGGAAGAAGAACTTAAATCACTTGAAGACAGGATACTGGCTCTTTCCGCAGGGGCGACGGTGGAAGAATTTACACAGGCCGCCGCCTCGGTGGACCCCGACACTATTGACCCTGAAATCCAAAAGTATGACCAGGCCATAGACTCCCTGTCCGGGCGGAAGGACTTTCTTGCCGAAAAGATCGGGAGCCTGAGAAATGAAATGTCAAAAATGGACGGCAGCGCGGAAGCCGCGGGACTTGCCCAGGAGCGCCAGGAAATCCTTGGAAGGATGGACCCCCAGGTGCGCCGTTATGCAAGGGCAAAAATCGCGGCCCGGATACTTGATACGGCCATTGAAAGGTTCAGGGAAAAAAACCAGGGGCCCATGCTGCGCAGGGCATCCGTGCTGTTTTCGGAAATAACCTGCGGGGCGTTTAAAGGTGTTCGCGCGGATTTCGACGAGGCCGGAAGGCCGGTAATAACCGGGGTGCGCGGCAATGACAAAGAGCCTGTAGATGTCTCCGGGATGAGCGACGGAACAGCAGACCAGCTCTATCTCGCCCTAAGGCTTGCAGGCCTTGAGATGACCATTGAAAAAACCGATCCCATGCCTTTTATAGTGGATGATATTTTAATAAAATTTGACAATGACAGGGCCGCAGCGGCCTTAAAAATCCTTGCGGAGCTATCAACCCGCACCCAGGTGATATTTTTCACCCACCATTTTCACCTGGTTGAACTTGCGGAACACAAACTTCGGCAGGAATCAATTGTTTATCATAAACTGTAAATAACAGGCCCGGCTGCTGAAACAAAGTTAAATCCGGAACCCTTTTTCCGGGCCCTCAGATTGCAATTCCTTCAAGTTCGGCGGCTTTTTCCAGATTTCCATCATAGCACGAAAACACAACAGAGCCCGGGGTTTCCTTATTAAGCACCATTGCGCAGGCAAGATGGATGGCATCAAAGCCTCTCAGCGCATGTTTTTCCGCTAAATCTCCGGCCAGGCGGACGGTTTCACGGGTAATATATAAGACAAAATAATCGGGCCAGTCTGTCTCAAAAGAGCTTTTCAAATGCTCATATTCATTATCTGAAAATGCTTTCTCCCGGTATCTTCGGGCCATGGCCGCCCTTGTCTCGGCATATGCAACAACCGAAGTAGCCGCTGCTTCACAGGAGTCAACCAGTTTTTGAACCTTTGAAGACCCCTGCTCTTCAACATACAGCTTTACCAGGCTGCTGGTGTCAAGATAAAGAATCATTTTATCTTCTGTCTTCTTTTACGGCACTGGAAACACTCTTTGTTTTTGAAGCAATGCGTCTGGCCGGCCCTTTCGGTTTGGCGCCCGACCAGGAGGCAGCTCCGCGCATGACCAATGAATAAAGACTTTCCTCACTGGCCTTTTCCCCGTAAGGCACCAGGACGGCTACTTCCTTTTTCCTGTCGGTCAGGATAATTTTTTCTCCGGCCCTGATTTTTTTCATATATCGCCCCATGCTTTCCTTTAACTGCCTTATACCGACCTTTTCCATGGTCGCACCCCATAGCAAATATTTTATTTTGTGGTCACATTATATTTAATGTAGTCTCATTTGTCAATCCGGAAAAGCTCCGGGAATCACTTTTCAGCAGCATAAAACTGCGAGCAAAGCATGCCTGCAAGCATGAGTCCTGCGCCCGCCCAACCCCTTGCGGGAAGCGTTTCCCCAAGTACGAGCATTCCGGCCATAACGGCAAATACGGTTTCGAGGCTCAGGATAATGGCTGCGTGTGCGGGCGGGGCTTTCTGCTGGGCCACGACCTGGAGTGTAAATCCTATGCCCACGGAAAGCAGTCCTCCGTACAGTATGGGAACAGCCGCATCATATACGGCGGACCAGCTCGGGGTTTCCAGGAAAAATCCGGCCAAAAAGCTTATCACCGAGCACACCCAGAACTGTATCACCGAAAGCTTCAGCACGTCTAACCTGGGCGCAAACCAGCCTATTACCAGAACGTGAAATGCGTACATAAAGGCGCATATAATGACAAGGATATCGCCTGTGCAGAAATAAAATCCCTTTTGAACTGTCAAAAGATAAAGCCCGGTTACTGATAAAACAGCGCCCGTCCATCCGCCGGCTCCGGGGCGCATGCCCCATATAAGCCCGAGCAGAGGCACAATTACCACGTATAAACCGGTAATAAAGCCGGCCTTTCCGGCCGTGGTATAAACAAGACCTATCTGCTGGAGAATGCTTCCGCCAAACAAAAATCCCCCCGCAAGCAGCCCGCCAAAAATCAGGAAAGAGGTTTTTTCCTGTTTTTTGACGATAAAAAGCCTGTAGCGGCTGAAAAAAAGCATGACCGGGCTAAGAAACATAGCGCCCAGGGCAAACCTGGTACCGGTGTACATGAACGGACCGATGTGCTCCATTCCCACCTTCTGGGCGACAAATGCCGACCCCCAGATCATGGCCGTAAGAAGCAGGAGAAGATCTCCTTTCAGATGTGTCCGGGAGGTCATTTATCAGGCACTTTCTGCACTAAGATAGGCGTTTAAACGCCTTTCAATGCGCCGGAACAGCCACAGCACGCCGTATACTATTACAAGATAGAGTCCTGCAGCGAAAAGATAGGTTTCGTAGAAGGCGAAACTCCGGGTGGCGATTTCTCCGGCCACCCCGGTAATATCCATAACTGTTATTATTGATACAAGAGATGAAGCCTGCAAAAGGAAAATAACCTCGTTGGTATAAGAAGGCCATGCAATCCTGATGGCCCTGGGTATTATTATCCTGCGGTAAAGCAGCACCCCTGACATGCCGCAGGCGCGCGCGGCCTCGATCTCTCCGGATGGCACGCCCTGTATGCCGCCCCTGAAAATTTCGGTTGAATAGGCAGCCGTGTTTAATGTCAGGGATAAAACCGCGCAGAACCAGGGGCTTTGAAAAAGGTGCCACAGGCCCACGGCCTGAAGCTGCTCCTGAAACTGACCGGAGCCGTAATATATCAAAAAGATCTGCACCAGCAGCGGGGTTCCGCGGAAATAAAAGGTAAAGGCATATACAGGGAGGGAAAGTATCTTTCCGGCCGAGACCCTTATTACCGACAGGGGGATGGCCATGCAGAATCCAATGAAAACGCTAAGTGCTGTTATCTGTATGGTAACCCAGGAGGCATTCAGGAAGCGGGGAATACTTTCTATAATGATTTCCATGCCCTTTAAGCCCTCCTTATTCCCCGTTCGGCACGTTTTTCAGCCCACTGCTGGACGATGTTCGAAATAATCGTGATGCCCAGGTAAATCAGGGATGCGGCCAGGAAAAAAGTAAAGGGCTTTCTTGTGTTTTTGGCAGCTATATCCGCGCTGCGCATCAGCTCTGGAAGCTGAATTACGGAAATAAGGGCCGTGGCCTTGATCAGAACCATCCAGACATTTCCAAGGCCGGGAAGGGCAAAGCGCATCATCTGGGGCAGCAGAATCCGCCGGAAAGTCAGGGGGCCGCTCATGCCGCAGGCGCGCGCAGCCTCGACCTGGCCCCTGGGCACGGCCAGGTAGGCCCCCCTGAAAACCTCGGTTGAAAACGCCCCGTAAATGAATCCTATGGTAAGCACTCCGGCAGCAAAGGGATTAAGCGAAATGTCTACAGGGTATCCCAAAGCAGCGGTTATGTCCTGGATCAGGGTGGGAAGGCCGTAATATACCAGCAAAATCAGAACCAGCTCGGGAATCCCGCGGATTACCGTGGTATATATATCTGCAAAAAAGCGCACCACCGGCGACGCCGACAGCTTGCAAAGCATCCCGATCAGCCCCAGAAAAATTGCTATAGCCATGGAACTGACCCCCACATAGACAGTCAGCCTGGCACCCTGGAGCAAAAGAGGACCGTATCCTTCCAACCCTAACAATGCAGAACCTTTTCCTGTTTATCGCCGCCCAATCCTTATACTGCCGGATGCTGTTTTATCAGTCTCCGTAGACGTCGAAATCAAAATACTTGTCGTTTATTTTCTTGTATGTGCCATCTTTGCGGATCTGCTTTATAGCCTTGTTAAAAGCCTCGCGCAGCTCATCGTCTCCTTTTCTGACGGCAATGCCGATTCCTTCGCCGAACCATTGCTCATCCGTGTAGCCGGGGCCGACAAACTCGTAATCTTCTCCGGGCCCGGTATCAAGAAATCCCTCCTGGAGCACCACGGCATCCGCAAAAAGAAGATCCAGCCTGCCGGAGGTCATGTCCATGTTGGCCTCTTCCTGGGTGGCATAGGACCTTACATTCATAATATCCCCGAAGTTGTCGTTTATGAAATTGGCCGATACCGTGGCTCTCTGGACTCCCACGGTCTTTCCCTTCAATCCTTCTTTTGAAATCTCTATGTCATCATCCTTGTGCTTAACGAATCTTGCCGGGGTCTGGTAATATTTTTCAGTAAAGTCAACCCGTTTTTTGCGCTCCTCTGTTATGCTCATGGAAGCGATGATGGCATCGTATTTCTTGGCAAGAAGGGCCGGAATCATGCCCTCCCAGCTTTGGGTCACGAATTCGCATTCCATGCCGGCGGCCTCACACAGGGCTTCTGCTATGTCGATATCAAAGCCCTTCAGGTTGCCGTCCTTGTCCATGTAGTTAAAGGGAGGGTAGGCACCTTCGGTGCCGATCCTTACGACATCGTCTGCAACAGATGCCGTAGCTGAAAAAAGGATGCAGAAAACAAGCAACAGTAAAATGTGTAAATACCTTTTCATTTTTCCTCCAGATTCTTTGGGTTAAATTAACGGCGCTATCACTCCTGCTGTTTATCAGAAAAACCGGGACAGAAACGCCCGACAGCGCTCTGATGCCGGTTTTTGGAAAATATAATCGGGAACCCCCTCGTCTTCTATTACGCCGCCGTGCAGGAAAACAACATGACTGGAGACCTCTTTTGCAAAACCCATCTCATGGGTGGCCATGATCATGGTGCGCCCCTCTTTTGCGATATCCTGAATCACCCGCAGCACTTCTCCCACCAGCTCGGGATCAAGCGCGGAGGTGGGCTCGTCGAAAAGCATAACATCCGGTTCCATGGCAAGTGCCCGGGCTATTGCGGCACGCTGTTTCTGTCCGCCAGAAAGATGGGCGGGATAATAATGCGACCTGTCCGCAATCCCCACCTTTTCGAGGTAGGTCATTGCCTTTTGCCTGGCTTCTTTTTTAGGTGTTTTTAACACATGCACAGGCGCCTCGATTACGTTTTCAAGCACCGTCATGTGCGACCAGAGGTTGAAATGCTGAAAGACCATTCCCAGCTTGGTACGGATCCGGTCCACCTGCCTGCGATCTGCTGGCACTGTCTCTTTTCTGCGGTTTCTTGCAAGGCGGATATGCTCCTCGCCCACGTGAATCTCGCCGGAAGTGGGGATCTCAAGCAAATTGATACACCGCAGAAGTGTGCTTTTCCCGGAGCCCGAAGACCCTATAAGGGCTATCACGTCACCCTGGCGGGCAGTAAGCGATATCCCTTTTAAGACCTGGAGCCGGCCGAAATCCTTATACAGATCTTTTATCCTGACAGCGGAGGCCGGCAAGGTATAATTTTCCCCCGGATTGTTCACAATACAGGCGCCTTTAGCTAAGTTCAAAAATTTTAGCTGCGTTCAAAAATAAGGAGGCCCCCCTGTCATAACGATGTCATAACAAGCCCTAAACCTATAAAAGCCCCCGATCCGTGTCAAGAAGAAACAACCGGGACCGGACCGGGGACGCCCTTAACTCATTAACTTATTGGCAACATACGGTCCCTTATCCTTATTCAGCCTCTTCAAGGATCCGGGTGATCCGGCTGCGCACTTCCTCCGGGATCCTTTCGGAGGGATCAGGCCGGCTGCTGATAAGGAATCGGGTCTTGTCCAGTATGCGCTGAGGCATGGAGGAAAAAACCGGGCCCGCGCTTTTGAGTTCTTCGGACAAATCCCCGGGGACTGCGGGATCATCGCCTGAAGGCGAAGGCTTTTTCCCGCTTTGTTTCGAGATTTTCCGGAAATCTCCTCCGGGACCTGCGGCCTGGATCTGCTTTCTGGCAAGGGTTTGTTCGTTTACTATCACCCCTTTTGCCATAAACCCGCTTTTTTCAATGATTTCGTCTGCAAGCACGAGCTGAAAAACAGAGCCGCACATGCCCGACTCCAAAAACCCAACGTCATGGACCAGGCTGGGACCGCTTAGCATTGCTGAATGTATTGAAAGCGCAGATTCAATTGCGGCCTGGGCGCCCATGGCCTTGGAATCGCTGCACCCGGCTGCTGAAAACACCGGAAATCCAAGGTACTCACCCATCTCTGTAAGACCTGCCTCAAGGCTTGGAAGCTCCGGTGCGCCGTAGGCAAACACAGCCTCCCTCATATCGAGTATGGACTGAGTTCCGCCTATTATTATGCAGGCCCCGGGATTAATAGTTTGCGCGATAACCACTCCCATTATTGATTCTGCAAGGGTTACCGCAATGTGGGCAGCATGGGTGGCCGGAACCGTTCCGCCGCCTGTGCTTGCCGGGGCAAAAATCTGGGGGATGTTGTTTTCCGCGCAGTACATCACCTTGTCAATGGCGTTAAAATCCGAGAGCAACGGGGATATGGGCTCGTTGTAAAACAGATAGTTCGGCTTGTGCTCAAATGCCTCGGTTCCGCCGGCCATAGCAATTCCTATCTTATGGATATCCCTGCAGTGCCGCCTGGAAAAGCACCAGGCAATCGGCGGCTTATCGGAATTTTGAATCATCTCGGCAAACTCGTAAAGCCCTTCCTTTCCCGCGGGCACATCGCTTACCAGCCCCAGGGACATGACAAAGCCTATGGAGTCCAGAGCCCCGCAAAGGCCGGCCACCATTGCAGCATCCTGCCTGGTGTATTTCCTGCGCTCAAGCGTGAAGGGATCTATAAAATTGGGGCAGGTGGGGCCGGGACCGAAACTTGTGTATCCCTGCTCTATGCGCAGAGCCACCTCCCCGGTCCGGCTGTAGATGTTTGTTACCGGCGGCACCGAGGCAAGCGCCCTGTTTACAACATGGGAGGGTATATATACCCTTTCATTTCTAATCCTGCAGCCGTTTTGCTCCAAAAGCTCCCTGGCCCCGCTATGCTCCACCTTGACGCCCGTATGCTGAAGAATGGTAAGCACCTGGTTGAATATCAGCCGTTTCTGGCCCTCGGAGAGAAACGAGAACATTACATGCTGGTTTTCCGTAAGGTTGGTCCTTGTTCCCATGATTTATCCCTCCTTCTGCCGGGCATCTGCCAGGGCCCGGAGCTCTTCTGCGAGTTTGGGGTCAAAGGGTTCCGGCGCGTACTCTTTTAAAATTTTTTCCCGTTTTTCTGCAGCCCGGACTGCCATGGTTTTTTTGCCTGCCTCAGCCCAGTTCTGATACACTGCCCTGTCAACAAGCTCGGGCCTGAACCATTCCTGCCAGTGCTCAAGGGTATGGTCCTGGGTAAGATATTCTCCCCCTGGTCCCACTTCTGCTATAAGACCAGTTGCCAGGTATTCTTCCTCGGTGCTTATGCCCTTTCCGATCTGGCCTATCATTCTTATTATCTCATCACACACCACCAGGCTGTCCGGGCAGAAACCGGTGCCTCCCCTTATAAGGCCGGAGCCGTAAATAAGGTCCGCCCCTGAAAGAAAGGCATAATACAGCCCCGATACCCAGTCCGTGCCCGCGTCCTGGTCTATGCTTTCGGAATCGGTAATGCCTGCAGGAGAAAACATGGCAAGGCCCAGCCACTTGGAAACATCCGTATTGGCAGCCGCGCTCAAACCGAGCTGCGGAGCTGAAAAGGCGGGAGCATCTCCCGAGAGCCCCGCCGCTGTTGTCACACCTCCCCTAATAAGCGGCATGCCTGGATTTTGAAGATAGGAAAGTACTGATACCAGCATGGTTTCCGCAAGAGTTAAAACCAGGGTTCCTGGAATGCTTTCAGGGGCCGTGACCCCTGAGACCGCGTTAGAAGCGCACACGCAAGGGATTTTGTGCTCCGCGCAGAACAGGATCTTTTCAGCCTCGGTCTCAGACAGGGTCAGCGGGGAATCAATCCCGCAATAACAGGCAAAAAGCGGGCCGAGCTGAAATTCTTTTTTCCCGCCTGATACAACACACATCATTTCCCACAGGGTTTGAAGCTCCTTTCTGCCGGAGACTCCCAGAAGAAGGGGCTTGCAGGAGCCTTCCAGCAGGGCGGAAACGCACTTAAGATCCCATGAATCATTTTTCCCGGTCCCGGTCTTTAGATGACCTGCAATAAAATCAATACCTGTAAGATAATCGGCAAGCAGGGCGGCGTTGCGAACCTGCTCACAAGCCGTGCCGCCCAGGGTGCCGTTCTTTTGAGGGAAAACAGGCCCCGCGCCGAATGCCAGTTCATCCTTCTGTAGCCTGACAGATCTTTCCCCTGTCCTGCCGGCAAGGGCTATTTTCCCGGGGTGCTCCCGCAGCGCCCTTTCCACCAGCACGGCGGGTATGCGCACCAGGCTTTCCCCTGTCACCGCAGCCTCGCTGCCTGCAAACAGGTCCAGGGCTTTCTGACTTTTTACCAGGGCGCCGTCGCTTTCTATTATCCCCAGGGCGTCAAAATAGATTCTTTCTATCTCGTCTTCTGACAGCACCCGGAATTTGGGCGTGGTCTGAACGATTTCCCGTATCTTCATAAAACCCCTCCGCAAAGATGAAAATAAATCCTAATATAGAAACAGCACTGTAGTATATTAAACTTGGAAAAAATATATCACTTCCCGAAACTGAAAAAAACTTTAATTAACTGCAGAAATGCAAGTCTTTAAACAGGGCATATCAAATTGACCAATGATCGATTCCGCGGACGCAGCGGCAAAAACGCCCTGTAATGCGTGTCCACAAGCCTGCTGAAAACGGCTGCAAAAGTCCGGTACGATAAAGGGCGAACCGGTCTACTGTCATTTTAGGTAATTTTTAGTTAGTATAAATTTTTATTTTTAACTTTTATTGACAAAAACAAACTTTTTCACCTATCTTTTCTGATATTTTTCCAAACGCCAAAGGAGCCTGACATGGGAAAACTGTTTTCAACCAAACAGGTGGCCGAGTACCTGGGTGTAAACGAAAAAATGGTCTACACCATGATCGCGGAAAAGGGCCTGCCTGCCTCCAAGGCAACCGGCAAGTGGCTTTTCCCCAAGCACCTGGTGGACCAGTGGATAGAAGCCCACACTGTAAACCTTTCAGGTGCAGCCGGGCCGGTGCCTCATGCAGAGGAGTTGCTCATAATCGCGGGCAGCAACGACCCCCTGCTTGAACAAGCCATAGGAGTCTTCAACGGAACTCATGAAGACAGCCTGGCGGTGTTCGGCAACCTGGGTAGTCTGGGAGGGATCCGCGCGTTAAAGCAGGACCTGTGTCACGTCGCCTCCAGCCATCTGATGCAGGAAGACGGAAAAGACTATAATTTCGGAATACTTGAAAAGCACATGAGCCCTGCTCCTGCTGTAGTCAACTTATGCAGAAGGAAACAGGGCCTGATTGTTGCGGCAGGAAATCCAAAAGGCATAAACAGCACTGCGGACCTTGGCAGGAAGGGAATCCGTGTGACAAACAGAAAACTTGGAACCGGCACCAGGCAGCTTTTTGATATGGAACTTAAAAATGCCGGCATAAAAGGCACAGGCCTAGAAGGATACGAAAATGAGGTCCAAAGCCACATGGACGCCGCGCTTGAAGTACTGCACGGCAGAGCAAACGCTGCCCCCGGCATACAGCCGGCAGCAGAGCGCCTGGGACTGGAGTTTGTGCCCTGGCGGTGGGAAAGATACGACCTTCTAATCCGCAAGGAGCGCTTTTTTGACAAGCCGGTGCAGCGCTTTCTCGGGATGCTGGGCGAGGATGCCTTCAGGAGACTGGCGGCCGGATACAAAGGATACGATGTTTCGGCAAGCGGAAAGATGGTCTTTGCCGGACAGGAGAAAACAGACACCAATAAAACACAGACCCGGGAGGAAATGAAATGAAGTCTTTTATCCGTTTTCTTATGCCAATGGTTCTTGCAGCAGCAATATCGGCAGTTCCTTGCCTTCCTGCTGCAGCGGGCGACAATGCCAGGCTGCTCATGGCAACCACCACCAGCACCGACAATACAGGCCTTCTTGAATACCTGGAGCCTTATTTCGAAGAGGCAGCCGGCATTGACCTGCGCTGGACCGCCACGGGTACGGGAAAGGCCCTTGAACTGGGCAGAAACTGCGATGCGGATGTTTTGCTGGTCCATGCTCCGCCTGCGGAAAAAGAATTCGTGAAAAACGGATACGGGAAAAACCGCACACAGATCATGTACAACGATTTCGTAATCATAGGGCCCAAGTCCGATCCGGCAGGCATAAAAGGAAAATCGGTATTGGGGACGCTTTCTGCCATAAAAGAAAAAGGTGCAAAATTTGTAAGCAGGGGGGATGACTCGGGAACCCATAAAAAAGAGCTTTCCCTGTGGGAAAAAGCAGGCCTGCAGGTGCCTGAAAAACAGAACTGGTACATCCAGACAGGCCAGGGCATGCTGCCGAGCATAAATATAGCCGAGGAGCGCTCCACTTACATAATGACCGACCGGGGTACATATATCAAGTACGCCCATGAAAGAGGCGGGAACCCGCCTCTTGAAATAATGGTTGAAGGCGACCCTGTACTGCGCAATCAGTATAGTGTAATCCAGGTAAATCCTGAAAACTGCCCCAACGTAAATGCTGAGGCGGCGCGCAAATTTTCCCGCTGGATGGCCGGACAACAGGCCCAGGATTTGATAGGCGAATTCAAGCTCATGGGGAAAACCCTGTTTATCCCGAATGCCAGGCAATAAAGCCCAATGGACTTTATTCTGCAGGGACTAACCGAGGCTTTCCGGCTTCTTTTGGCAGGAGATGAAGAGACCTTTTCCGCAGTGGCGGCAACCCTTAAGGTCTCTTGTCTTTCCATGGCGGCAAGCCTTGCACTTGGACTGCCCCTGGGATTTCTCCTGGGATATCTTCGGTTTCCGGGAAGACGCAAGATCCGCATGGTGGTTGACACTCTTTTGTCGCTTCCAACGGTATTTATCGGCCTTATGGTATATGCCTTTGTTTCCAGCAGGGGACCGCTGGGAGAAATGAATCTTCTTTTCACCCTGCCCGGCATTGCTATAGGACAGACCATCCTGGCCCTGCCTATCGTGATCGCCCTTTCGGCTACTGCTGTTGAAAGTCTGGAGGCGGGCCTTCGCACAACTCTTCTTTCGCTCGGGGCCGGCAAATACAGGCTGATGACAGGCATCATGTGGGAGGCAAGGCACGCCATATTAGCAGCAGCGCTTACAGCATACGGCAGAGTTATGACAGAGGTGGGAATCTCCATGATGGTCGGAGGAAATATCAAGTGGCACACCAGGACCATTACCACAGCAATTGCGCTTGAGACCGCCAAGGGCAAATTCGCCATGGGAATCGCACTGGGCCTGGTACTGCTGATGATTGCATTTGCTGTAAACGCCGGGGTTTCGTTTTTGCGCAGAAAATAGACAGGCCGAATATGTCCCTGTACAGGCTTGAAAACATAGAGCAACGCTACGGCGGAAAAACCGTTCTTTCAATACCGGACTGGTCTGTTGCCGAAGGCACCATAACCGGGCTCTGCGGCCCTAACGGCAGCGGGAAAAGCACGCTTTTAAGGCTTCTCGGATTCACTGATTCCCCGGCCCGGGGCAGAATCTTCTTCAGGGACCGCGCAACCGATATCTATGCCGGAAACCTGCGCAAAAAAGCAACCTTGCTGCCTCAGGAATCCTACCTCCTAAAGCGCACGGTTTACAGAAACATCGCCTACGGCCTACGAATAAGAGGAGAGAAAAAAAACCAAAGGCAAAGGGTCGCACAGGCACTGTCGCTTGTGGGTCTGGATGCGGAAAGCTTTGCAGAAAGACCCTGGTATGCCCTTTCCGGCGGAGAGGCAAGAAGGGCCGCCATGGCGGCGCGACTGGTGTTAAACCCGGAGGTGCTACTTCTCGACGAACCAACCGCAGGAGTTGACGCCCAAAGCGCCCAGATGATGAAGCAGGCCGCAGCAGACGCACATTTTAAAAACGGTGTTACGCTTGTTATTGCAAGTCACGATCTTCAATGGCTCGAAGACATCTGCACCGACATTTTTTACATGTTTGACGGGAAACTCCTTGGAAAGGGCACAAGGACCTTTATATTCGGACCCTGGGAAAAAACAGGAGATAACGGCGCCCTATGCAGACTTGCAGACGGGCAGGTATTTTTAGCAGAAAACGCGCCCAAAGATCCGGCCGGCGCAGCCGCAGCCATAGAGCCGGAAGAACTTAGCCTTCATTTGGAAAAACAGGATATTCCCCCGGAAAAAACAGCCGTGAAGGGAATTCTTGTTCGCCTTGCCCTGGAAAAACACAGCGGAAGGTTAAGAGCCTCTATATCTGCAGGCCACACCGAGTTCATTGTTTACCCGGATCCAAAATCCATTCACAGAAAAGGATTTCTCCCCGGCTCGCCCGTATGGCTCGCATATACCCCGCAAAAAGTAAAATGGTTCGGAAAAGAAAGACGCCCTTAACTGTTTTTGAATTTCGGGTCGCGCTCTGTTATACTGAAAATATCTTATCCCTGACCGGATCTAAAGATTCCGAAAGATCCTGTGCTTCAGAACTGCGGCAAATTTGGAAATACCGGAGGTTGCTCATGGGTATTGAATTCAAAAGGCGGGACAAGGTCGCAAAATTTTTAAACCCTTTCAAGGATTTTGAGCTCTCAGAGGCCAAATGCCAAATCAGAAAGGACCCTCTTACAGGCAGAACCGGGCGCCTGGCTCATTTTGTGGGATTTAAGCCCCCGTCAGCGGATTTTACAAGGATCATCGAGGATTCTGAACAAAACTGCCCCTTTTGCCCGGAAAACGTGCTTAAAATAACCCCGAAATTCGATCCCGGGCAGATCCCTGAAGGAAGGCTAAAAAAGGGCGAATCCATCCTGTTTCCCAATCTTTTGCCCTATGACGCTAACAGCGCGCTTGCCGTGCTGTGCAAAAAGCATTACAGGGCTCTTACGGATTTTACTCCCGGTATTTTCGTGGATGCCCTTGAAAACTGCCTTGACTACCTGGACAGGGTTATAGAAGACAAAGGCGGCACTTACGGCCTTGTGACCTGGAACTACATGCCTGCAGCAGGCTCCAGCCAGGTGCATCCGCATTTTCAGGTCTATGCAACCCAAGAGCCCGGCAATTTTCTCCAGGCCATGCTCTCTTCAGGCAGAAAGTATATGCAGGAAAACGGCCGCACATACTGGGAGGACTACATAAAGGCGGAAACAGATGCAGGCCAAAGGCTTATCACACAAGGCAAAAGCAGCGTATGGCTCACAGATTTCGTGCCCTTGAGCGCTCTGGCCGATATAGTCGGGATCTTTCCGGAAAAACAGACCCTGTTTGACCTAAGCAATGCAGATCTTCGTGAAGCAGCGCAAATCCTTAACACTGCAATAGCTTACCTGGGGCAGCAGGGTGTCTACAGCCTGAATATGGGATGGATGCCCGCCCGTGAGACTGAAAGGCATCACTGGCTGCAGCTCAGGATATCGCCCAGGCTTTATCTGGCACCTCACGTGTGGTGCACTGAAACGCCTTCGCTGGTCTACCAGTACCAGGAATCTTTTATGATCTGGGCGCCCGAGGATACTGCAAAAGAGCTGGGTGAATTTGTTAAAAAAGCTGAAAGCGGGCATTGACAAAACGGCAGGAGCAAGGAAAAAGGCATATGAATACAGAACTGCCGCAATTGCCGCCGCAGGCAAAATGTACAAGATGCAGGGGCAGGGCCGTGGTTTCCCTGCCTTCTCATAATTCCAGGTTCTGCGAGGACTGTTTTATCCATTTTTTTCAAACCGCTGTTAAAAGAGGTCTTAAAAAAGCAGGACCCGGGGAAAACAGTCCTCTTATGGTGGCGGTCTCCGGGGGCAAGGATTCTCTTTGCGCATGGTCTGTATTAAACGATCTTGGCTATGAAACAAGGGGGTTGCATATAAACCTGGGCATTGAAGGCTTTTCCGAGGCTTCCAGGGAGGCTGTTGCTGAATTTGCAGCCTCCAGGGGACTTTCCTGGTCGGAATACAGCCTTAAAAATGAATTCGGCTACAGCATGCCCGAAATCTACAGCATCCTTAAATACAAAATATGCTCTGTGTGCGGAAGGTTAAAAAGGCAGTTTTTAAACAGGCTCACCGCCAAGGAGAGCTATTCTTGCGTTGTTACCGGCCATAATCTTGATGACGAGGCCGCCCGCCTGCTCGGAAACCTTATCGGAGACCGGCAGGAATTTGTCAGTCGCCAGTTTCCGTGGCTTCCTTCTCCGCACCCGAAAATCCCGGCTAAATTAAAACCGCTGCACCGGCTGGAGATAAAAGAAATCCTTGCATACTGCAAAATAAAACACATTACCCCCTCACGGGACGCGTGTCCGTTTTCCCGGGGTGCCACCAGCAACTATTTCGCAGAGGCCCTTGAATTCCTGGATAAAAAAATGCCGGGCACCAAACGCGGATTCCTGTTTTCCTACCTGCGCAAGCCAAAGGAACTGCGCCCCGCGGATAATTATGTCAACTGCGCTGTCTGCGGGGAGCCGGCACTTTTTTCCACCTGCCCGGTATGCGGCATTAAAAAACGCATACAGGAAATAGAGGCAAAACGTTTTGCAGGACAAGCACGCAAATCAGCTACCGATGCCAAAGGGACGGAAGCGTTTTCGCCCCCTGATTCCAACCATTAACAACAAAGGAGGAAAAGCCATGGGAATCCGCACCGCACAGCAGTACAAAGAAAGCCTGCGCGACGGGAGAAATGTCTACATCAGCGGTGAAAAGGTGGAAGACATCACGCAGCACCGGGTTCTGGGGGTCACTGTGGACACGGTCGCGGCCGGATATGAAATGACATCATCCGATAATCAGGAGATACGTGAAAAACTGGTTGCCAAACACCCGGAAACAGGAGAGCCAATCAACCGTTTTTTCATCACCCCTCAAAATTCAGAGCAATTATTTGACAGAACCAGGATGATTCATCTCTTAATCGAGAACACCGGGGGGCTTCCCTTTGGAAAGGACATCGGCACGGACTGCCTTAATGCCGTCATGGCGGTAGCCCGGCAAATTGGAAACAAGCAGTATGAAGAAAACGCAAAAAACTTCCTGGAGCATCTGCGCAAAAACGATCTTCACACCTGCGGTGCCGTAAGCTGCGTCAAGGGTGACCGATCCAAAGAGCCGGCCATGCAGAAACACCCGGATTACTATTTGCATGTTGTCGATAAAAACAAGGACGGCATCGTGGTAAAAGGCGCCAAGATGCACATCACCAGCGCTCCCAACGCAAACGAGATCATAGTGGTTCCAACGCGCCAGATGCGGGAAAACGAGGCTGATTACGCGGTAAGCTTTGCCATACCGGCAAACACCAAGGGTATCACCTTTATCTGCCGAAACGGCCGGGGCCCCTGGTCAGACCGGGAATTTCATCCCGACCGGCCTGTAAGGGAGCTAACAGAGGCCATGATCGTGTTTGACAATGTTTTCGTCCCCTGGGACCGGGTTTTTATGTGCGGCGAATGGCAGTATTCCATGCTACTTGCCTATACGTTTGCCACCTTTCACAGGTTTACGGCCATCAGCTACAAGATCCCGTCAGTAGAGGTCATGGCCGGCTGTGCGGTGGCGATGGCCAAATACAACGGCCTTGAAAAAGTCGGCCACATCCGCGACAAGCTGGCCAATATAGCCGCATACGTGGAAACCCTAAGGGCTCTTACCCGAGCTTCTGCCCTGGAACCGGTCATGCACGGCGATATTGCGGTTCCCAACCCGCTGGTAACCAACATGGCAAAGCTTCATTTCGCAGACAACTACCACCAGTTCGTCAAGCTGATCCAGGACATCGGAGGAGGAATCGTTGCTACCTGTCCCGACAAGCGGGACTGGGATAATCCCGATATTCACGAATATCTTGAGCATTACCTGGGCGGCTCGGGAAAATACAGCACCATGGAGCGACTGCAAATGGTACATGAAACCATGCGGCACGTGTGCTCCCACGAATCGGCTTTCCACGAGGTCACAACCGTGCATGCAGAGGGCTCCATGGCGGCCCAGAAAATGATGATCCTCTACGAATCGCCGCTGGAGCGCTATGAAACCCGGGCCAAAAGGGCCGCCGGCATTATTGAATCCTGAGCCGGCTCAACTTTGATGGCTTCGTAAAAAGTCCAATATCTGCGTTGCACTGCATCCCTGCGGAATTTCGCGTACGATAAGTACGCTGCATTCCTCGGGATTTGCGCGCCTTGATCTTGAACTTTTTACTTTGCCATCTCAAAATTGACTTCCAAGGAAATCATTTTTTTGCGCTCTCACGAAATTGCACCTCGTTGCCCTGACGGCGGTGCGGAAAAGCGGGTTTCCGAGCGGAAATTGAGGCTCGACAAGGCTCCTGGAGCGAGGAAACTCCTTTTTCGCACCGCCGATCAGCCAAGGTGCTTACGGATTTCCTTTCTGCAAAAAGGCCGCGTCAGCTGAATAAATCGCTTTTTACGAGACTGTCAACTCTGGGCCTCCTCATGCCGCGGCACCGTCCAGGGCTTGCCCGCAAGCCGGCAGTAAAGCAAAACCAGCAAAAACGCCATGGTAAGTCCCAGATGCGCAAGAAGGAGCACTATTACGACCTGCGGTGAAAATGGGACAAAAAAGGTATTTCTGATTACAAGCAAAATGCCCGAGACAATTATGCCTAAAAGAATCGCCGCCCGCACACCGCCGGAGGCTGAAAGCCTCCGGTACTTGCGGGTTACAAGGAAAAATTCGGCTGCAAAATAGGCTGCGATCGCAAGGATAGCAGCAGCCCCCAGGTAATGGAGGAAATGGGTGGTATAGAATTCGGCAAGCCACCCCAGGCCCGGGATATCTGCTATATAATAGCGTTTGAAAATCGGCATCTGTGCAAACCCGGTAAGAGCAAGAAGAAACAGTATCAGGCCGTATGCGTAGTTAAGCTTCCGTTGGCTGCGGGCTGTGGTGTTGCTTCTTGTTTTCATGATGCTTCTCCTTTATCTTTACCGGCTTGTCCGGATTTGTTGATAAAACTGTATGTCTTTACCGCTGCGGCGGCAATCCCGGCAAACGGGGCAATAAGCATGGCTGCAGTAAGGTTTTCGGCCTTGTCCATGGCATTGTCTGCGGGTGCAAGGTGCGGCCTGCCTGCGCCCTTCTCGATTGCGGAATTAAGATCCTCAAACGGCACCGGTGATACGTAGATTGTATTTGTACCGCCGTTTTCCGTCTCCCCGTAAATGTAGCCGCCGATCTCTTCTGCAATTTCATGGGCCTCCCTGATAATTTCGTTTCTCGGGCCGATCTTCTGCACATTTGCCGGGCAGGCCACGATACAGGCGGGCTTTTTGCCCCTGGCCACGCGTTCATAGCACCTGTCACACTTATACATCACTCCGTTTCCGGCAAAAGAGGGCATAATATCAAGATAAAGCCCTACCCCGGTCTGACGCTGGGGTATGCTCCAGGGGCAGACATTTCTGCATTTTGAGCCGCCCAGGCAAAGATCGTAATCAATCCTGGAAATCCCGTTTTTATACTGCCTGGCGGCCCCCCACGGGCACAGGTTTACGCACGGCGGATTAACACAATGCATGCATCGCCTGGGGATATTGATCGTCTCTTTGCCGCCGTTTACCTCAACCTCTGCATGCTGAATATAAAGAAAGTTATACGGGGTCAGCCTGTCCCTTACGTGTCGCTTATCAGACCAGTCCTCCACCTTGACCCTGGAGGGATACATCTTTGGAAACGGCTTTTCAGGCTCCGGGAACTTGTGCCCGTTTGTCTCTCTGCAGGCTTCCACACAGGCGCCGCAACCGATGCATTTGCGGATATCGAGAAGGGTTGCAAGCTGCCCGTCGCCGCTGTTGCCTGCCGCGGCAACCGAAGGCACCGCAAGGGCTGCGGCAGACCCCGCAGCTGCAATACCTCCTTTTAAAAATGATCGTCTTGAAATCGACTCAGACATGATCCACCTCGTTTGTTTGTTTGAAACTTTGAATATTTTCTTTTTCTCCCCCTTCCATTTCGGCTTTTGCTTCAAGCATGGCGGATCTCAAAAGCTCCAGGCCGGATATAACCCGGTTTCTGCCGGCCGGGTCCAGTTTTTCAAGGATTTTTGCCTGCATTTGCTTCTGAAAGTCCTTAATCCGTTCGACCGCTCTCCTGCCTTCCGGTGTCAGGCGCAAAAGCCTGACCCTGCCGTCTGCAGGATCAACGGCACTTTCAATTAGCCCTTTTTCATTCATACTATTAACAAGTTTGGTCACCCTGCTTTTAGCCACTTCCAGTTGTTCGGCAATCCCTTTTACAGTCAGATACCGCTCGCTGCCGAAAAGCATCAGGCACCGTATTTCAGAATACGGAAGACCGAATTTCCCGGCCTCGAAAAGCTGCCTGTCCTCGCAGCAGCGCCTGATGTCCTCGATCAGTACATTTAGCCGGCTGAGCTGGTACTCGGAAATCCTAAACTTTTGTTCGTATGTATTCCCATTTTTGTTCATAGTGTTAATTAATTTAATTACTAAAGACATTGCTGTCAACAAAAAAATGGGTTGACTTATGCAGGGATCAAATCAAATGATCTATGTTCAGGTATAAAAGAGTCTTAAAATCAAAACCGGAATTAAAAAAATTTGAAAACCATTTTTCAGGGAGGAAAAGTTCATGAAAATTGTTCGCTTTATAGACAGCCAGGGCAGCATATGCACAGGGGCAGATCCGGAAAACGGCCGGGCCGGCGTAGTGGAGCAGGCCGCAAACGGAACCTATGTTCCAACCGGGCAAACCGCGCAAATAGCGCAATACCTGCCCCCGGTCGATCCCCCGGCTGTTTTGTGCATAGGATTAAACTACCGCCGGCATGCCGAGGAAACAGGCCAGGAGCTGCCGTCATTTCCGGTGTTGTTCATGAAAAACCCGGCATCGGTAATCGGCCACGAACAAAACATAGTGCTGCCGGAATCATGCCGCAAAAGAGAGCAGGCTGATTATGAGGCGGAACTGGCGGTGGTTATTGGCAAAGCTGCAAAAAATGTTTCCGCCGAAGAAGCCCTTTCATACGTGAAGGGCTATACCATAGGAAACGACGTCTCGGCCCGGTGGTGGCAGAGACATGCGGGAAGCGGCCAGTGGGTCAGGGGAAAAAGCTTTGATACATTCTGCCCGGTCGGGCCGGTGATGGTAACAGCAGACGAAATCCCCGACCCCGGGAACCTGGAAATCTCCTGCAGCCTTAATTCACAGATCATGCAGCAAAGCAATACCTCTGATATGATCTTCTCTGTTGCCCAAATAATTGAATACCTCTCAGAGGACACGACTCTTTTGCCGGATACCGTAATTTTAACCGGAACCCCGAGCGGGGTGGGGGTTGCCAGAAAACCCCGGGTCTTTTTAAAACCGGGGGACAGAATAGAAATGAGCATAGAAAAAATAGGCACCCTGGCAAACACTGTGGTTTAAGCATCAGGCAGGGAGCCGGAGACTAATCCTGCACAGCCTTTGAGAGTACAGTGGATGCGCTTTCGCTGATCACCAGGTCGGCCGTGGAATCAAGAGGGGTTGGATCCTGGTGCAGCCCGTCTACATTCTGGGTGATAACGGCTTTTAAAACATCTTTTTCTTCAAGCCGGGCAAGAGCCCTGTGCCCCTCATTGGGCTTTGCGGCCTTTAGCACAGAATATCTTACATCCCTGAAAAAACTCCAGTAATAGGAGGGATCTCGTAAAAAGTAATTAATGTTTGCATATTTGTCAGGATCATACTTGTTCCAGACCCCGTCGGATCCCCTGTAGGTGGGAATTCCGCTTTCGGCTGAAATGCCCGCCCCTGTGAATGCAACGATTCTTTTAGCCCTGTTTATCATTTCTCCAAGTTTTTCTGTGCTCATCACAATTTCCTCCAAATACACCTGTTAAGACAAAGACACTTTGTTTCCGTATATTTTTCTGTTCAAGTGTATTCAAAACCATACAGGACTGAGCCTGTTCTTTTTGTCTTCACCCCCAACCCTGCAGAAAATAACCCTTTGTAATATAAAGATAAAAACACGATTGAAAATATATTCTTTCAATTTTTAATCCTATGGCACCCAAATTGCTTTGTAAAGACAAAAACCAATATTTAAGGAGTCATGACCATGCCCGGAAAACATCCGGATAAATTCAAATATATCACCAAAATCACCCTTTTTCTTGTTCTTGCCTTTACAATGCTTTCAGGGGCGGCAGCCCACTCATCAGAGGTGACCCTGACCTGGCAAGCCCCGGATGACGACAGGGTTGTCGGCTATTACGTTTTCTACGGCCCGGCCCCCTATGACTTCGACTCTGCTGACCCCAATATCGTAATCAATGATCCCGCTGTCACCAGCTGCACTTTAACAGACCTGACACCCGGCGTTGAGTATCAAGTGGCCATGAAAAGCTTTGACGCCAACGGCAATGAAAGCGAGTTGTCTGAAATAATCTCCTTTACTGCGCCCGAAGAGCAGGAAGACCCGGACAACGGATCAGACGATGGAGACGATGGATCGGGCGATGATGGAGGCTCTGATGACGGGTCCTCCGACCCGGACACGGATACAGGTTTTGACGAATCCTATGAGGACATATTCCATGCAATAGGGTTTTTCCACAACAGCGAATTCGGCACTGAATATCTGAACCTCGGCTTTGACGGACAAGGCGGCCTGAAAATAGTATCCATAGCCAACTCCTCTGCCTCTTCCGATGGCACTGTAACAACGGAAACCACCAGCACATTTTTTGCCGACGGAGAGATCTCCATAGAAGACGGCTTAATAAAAGGAGCGATTTCGCCTGACAGGAGTTTCTTTGCAATCGGCAATATGGACGAAGCTAATCCTTCCACCGCATTCGGTATCCGGCAGGCTTCAGGATTATATCCCGAGGATTTCATGGGAGAATACCGGGTCTTTATGGTGGCCGTGACAAGTGAAGCTCAAAATTCGCCTGAAATCAAACAAGGCGTACTTTCCGCAGACGGCACCAACGCTCTTATGCCTGTTACTGATTCAAACCTTGAATTTTCGGCATTTTACTACATAGATGAAAACGGTCATTTGCTCCTTGAACCGGAAAACCCCTCCTACAGCGAAATGCACGGTGCCCTTTCAGCAAACGGCCGTATCTTTGCGGCGGTAGACGCGGATAATAACGACGGAACTCTTCTGTTTATAATCGGCATGCGTATTGCCGAAGACGGTTTGGATACAGAGCCATCCGGGGGTTATTATGTGAACGAATTCAGATACGAAGATTCAGAAACACCGGCGGCATACTTTCTGGAGCTGCTTATCAGAGATGACATGAACTATGAAGCCTATGAAATTGACAGTTCCTCCGAAAACACGGAGGAACCTGCCGGCGGCTCCATGGTGGTAGATGAAACAGGCCGGATAGAAGTAAGCAGTGACAACAGCGGTGAAAATTTTACCGGCGCAGTTCTGCCGGGAGGCGAGGTTCTTGTTCTTCAGGACGACACAATGCTGGGCATAAGTATTAAGCAGTCATCGGATTCGCAGGACGACTCCTCCCAGGAAAATGAAGATGCTGCAACTGGCGGCTGTTTTATAGGCTCCCTCCTCCTCCCCTGGTGATATTAAAACTCCCTCCCCCCGTCAGGGCCCTGCAACACCCCTTGCTGCAGGGCCCTGCTTTTTAAAAGCCGGTTTCTTAATTCTTCAAAATAGGCCAGGCATTCGGGATTGGAAAGAGCTTCCTTGTTTAGCACAGCATTTCCATGAAGGATTTTTTTTACAGCCAGTTCGACCTTTTTCATATTAAGAGTGTAAGGAATGTCGGGAACCGGCCAGATCCCGGCCGGCACATGCCGGGGGGTGGTGTTTTTACGGATTGTATTCCTGATCTTTTTCTCCAGCGTCTCATCGAGTTCATAGCCCGGCGCCAGCTTTACAAACAACACCACCTTTTCATCACTGTCAACCCTGTAGCCGGTCACTATGCTGTCTTCAATCTCTGTGAGCTTTTCCACCTGCCTGTAGATCTCGGCCGTGCCGATCCTTACCCCGCCCGGATTAAGCGTGGCATCAGATCTTCCGTAAATAACGGCCCCACCCCGGTCGTTTATCTCAATATAGTCTCCGTGGGCCCATACTCCCGGAAATGTCTCAAAATATGCAGAGCGGTACTTGCTTCCGTCAGAATCGTTCCAGAAATAAAGGGGCATGGACGGGACCGGGGCCTCGCATACCAGTTCGCCGGGCTGGTTGTATACCGGGTTTCCGTTTTCATCGTAGGCTTTTACTTTCATTGCCAGCCCCCGGCACTGCAGCTCCCCCTCGTATACAGGGCCGATGGGGTTGCCCAAAAGAAAACATGAGTTAATATCAGTGCCCCCGGAAATGGAGGCGAGCTGAAGGTCTTTTTTGATTTCATTGTAAACGTATCTGAAGCCTTCGCTGTCAAGCGGAGAACCAGTGGAGAGAACCGCCTTTAAATCCGAAAGATCGTAATCTGAGCCGGGCCGGGCGCCCGCATTTCTAAGCGCACCTATGTAGCCCGCGCTTGTGCCGAATATCGTTATTTTTTCTTTTTCAGCAAGACCCCACAGCACACCCGGATCAGGATGAAAAGGGTTTCCGTCATAAAGAGTAATGGTTGCTCCCTGGAAAAGACCGCAGGTAAGCCAGTTCCACATCATCCAGCCGCAGGTGGTAAAATAAAACAGGTTGTCCTCGCGTTTTAAATCCACATGAAGCAGATGCTCCTTTACCTGCTGGACAAGCACCCCCCCGGCCCCCTGGACCATGCACTTGGGCGGCCCGGTGGTGCCCGAGGAGTACATGATATAATGGGGGTGATCAAAGGGAAGCTGGAGAAAATCGATCCCGGGATCAGGGTCGGCGGATATGAAGTCTCCATAAAGTACAGCGTTGGGGATGCCGCTTATATCAGGTTTTTCAGTGGTGTAGGGAACTACAACCACTTGCTTTACCATGGGCAGTTCTTGCAAAATCCTGCTTACGCGCTCCAGATTGTCTATATGCTTGCTTTTATAAAAATATCCGTCCGTGGTAAACAGTACTTTCGGCTCTATCTGGCCGAACCTGTCAAGCACTCCCTGGGTGCCGAAATCAGGGGAACACGACGACCAGGTCGCACCCCGGCTTGCCCCTGCAAGCATTGCGATTACGGTCTCCGGCATGTTGGGCATATAGCCAACTACCCGGTCTCCGGGTTCAATATCAAGGGCTTTAAGCGAGGCTGCCACCCTGGCCACTTCCCGGTATAGCTGCGCATAGGTGAGTTTTCGCACCGGCATGCTTTCTCCCATGAACACGACGGCGGTATGATCGTCACGGTGACGCAGCAGATTTTCGGCAAAATTTAATTCTGCTCCTTCAAACCATTTAGCACCCGGCATCTTGAAGGGGTCATCCACCACCCTGTCATAGGTGCGTGAATGGACAATTCCGGCGTATTCCCACAGTTCCGCCCAGAAATCAGGAATATTTTCTATGGACCATTCATACAGATCCCCATATTCCCTGAACTCTTTGCCGTATCTGGAGTTGATGCGGCTCATAAACTTCATCAGAGCAGTGTTGCGGATTCTCTCCGAAGATGGCTGCCAGAGAATTTCTCCCATAGTCGCCTCCCTTGCCTTTCCCTTAATAATGCCCATCATAAGGGGTAGCCGCTTATAAGTTTACCATAACGTAAATTTTTTTTGTGTCAATAAAAATACCGCGGGGAAAATCCGGAATAATCAGCAAAATGAAAGGCGTTATTAGCGCATTGCTGTTTCTTCGGCCTCTTGTGAATCATTATCAGAAGCCGCGGCAAGCTTGGTGTCTTCTTTAAGAGATGCGTATAATTCTTCGAGTTCAGCCTTGGCCAGCATGAACCGCTGCAGTTCTTCACCTTCAAGAGTTCGGCCGGGCTTGGTGTCCATTTTGGAGGGATTGATCGGACTTCCTGCATACAAGACTTCGTAATGCAGGTGAGGGCCGGTTGATCGTCCTGTGGAGCCCGCATACCCGATAGTCTGCCCCTGGTCGACCCTGGTTCCCGATTTTATATTCCCGGCATACCCGCTCAAGTGGGCATAGATTGTCTTGTAATTATTTGGATGGCGAATCCTTATGTATTTGCCGTAACTACCCCTTCTGCCGGCGTACTCAACCACACCGTCTCCCGCAGCCATTATGGGTGTTCCGGTGCGAGCGGCAAAGTCAAGGCCTTCATGCATTTTATTGTAACCCAGAATCGGATGCCTCCGCATGCCGTAGCCGGAGCTTACACTCGCACCTTCTATCGGGGTGACCATAAGCGCCTTTCGTACGCTTTCTCCTTTGGCATCGTAAAATCCGGTCCCTCCATTGGCGGTTTTATATCTGTATATTCGCAGAGCGCGGCCGTTTGTATGCAGGGCTGCAAAAAGAACATTGCCGGTGGCCACCAGCTTTCCGTCTTCATCGACTTTTTCTTCATAAAGGATCTCTATGCGGTCGCCGGGTTGGATATCGCGCTGAAAGTCCACATCGTAGGAGTAAGCGCGAAGCACCTGCATCAGGGTCTCAATCGGCAGGTCCGCCTCTCGGGCGGCCCTGTAAAGGCTCGAATTTATCTCAGCTTCGACCCTGGCAGGCCTTGTCCTGATCTCACATTCTATTTGCCGGGCGCAATACCCCTGATCCCCGCCACGCATTACCTGATATTCCCGGTCAAAACCGGTCTTTAGCCGAAGGCGCTGGAAAACCGGACCGCTATATTCATTGTCAATAAACCCGATCCTTAGTTCATGCCCTGTTTTGAGCGTGGCGGGATCAAAAACATTCTCCAGGGTCCGTACTATACTATAGGCTTCCGGAGCTGCAAGGTCCGCCCGGAGCAATATATTAATAAGAGTATCTCCCCTGTTAACAGTATAGGTCTTTTCCTGCAACAGCGAGCCGAAACCCTGCTCCCATGCACTTCTCGCCGCCGGGTTGGCAAAAGGTTTCTTCCAGAAGATATCAGTCCCATCAACCCGACTCAGGTCTTGCTGCCTGCTTATCTGCCGGGTTTCGAAGGTATTGGTCAGAGAAGCACTGCTTTCCTGAAGCATTAAATATGCTCCGGCCATTGCAATAAGCAACACAAAGAAACCAAAGCTGAACGGTCTCATGCCTTTTCTGCGCCTGCCCTGGCGGAGCGAAGATATGTAAGCCCTGTATTGGGCCCTTGTATAATACATACAGGCAAACCCCGGATGTTTTGGGTTTTAAACTACACCCGGCCTTCAAACACACATTAACAAAATTTATTTATCAAAAAAAACAAAAAAAATCAACACATATAATTACCCTAACCCCGGGCCGGTTAAAAAAAGCCATAACCGGAGTTTTTACCGCTATTGCGCAGAGAGTTTTTTTCGGTTAATCTGGATCTATTATATTAACTCAAACAGAATCGTAAAAAATCATTGAAGGAGCTGAAATGAACGAGCCGGCTTTTGAATCCGCCGTGGACCTGGCCGCTGCTATAAAAGCGGGCAGGATTTCTTCTGTCGAACTTCTGGACTACTATCTGGAAAGGGTCCGCCGTCTTAACCCGGGGTTAAACGCAATTGTTCAAACCTGCGAACACGAGGCAAAGACGTTTGCCAAAAAGGCGGACGAAAAGCTTGCCCGGGGCGAAATATGGGGGCCGTTGCACGGGGTCCCTATCACCATAAAAGATACCCTGGAAGTAGTGGGAATGCCGTGCACGTCAGGGGCGCCCGCATTAAAAGACCATATGCCAAAGAAAAACGCCGAGGCTGTGCAGGCGTATATAAACGCCGGGGCCATAGTGTTCGGAAAAACCAACGTGCCCTTATACGGAGGGGATTTACAAAGTTTCAACAAGGTCTACGGGCAAACAAACAATCCGTGGAACCTGGAGCGCCCCCCGGGAGGATCATCGGGTGGAGCTGCAGCAGCCTTAAGCGCCGGCCTGTGCGCCCTTGAAATCGGAAGCGACATAGGAGGCTCCATAAGGATCCCGGCTCATTTCTGCGGTATTTACGGACATAAGCCAAGCTACGGTATAATCCCCCAGAAGGGACACATCCCGCCGCCGCCCAACATTTTTACCGGTGAACACGGCATTTCCATAGACATTATGGTAGTGGGACCGCTTGCCAGAAGCATTGATGATATTTCCCTTGCCATGGATCTTCTGGTTGCCCCGGAGCCTGCTGAAATGCGCGCCTGGCGGATTGAGCTGCCCGAAACCCGTAAAAAAAGCTTAAAAGAACTGAAAATCGGCCTGTGGCTCGACGACCCTGTGTGCCCGGTTGACACCTCGGTAGGAGACGTAATCCAGGACGCGGTTGACCGGCTTTCGCGTAAAGGGGCCCGTATAGAAAACCGCCGTCCTGAAGTGGATTTCAAGGAAAGCCATGACTGTTTTTTAAGCTTGCTTGCAGCGGTAATGGGCACGGGTACGCCGGACAAATACTTTAACAAGTGGCTCGAAGAGATCAAGGATCTCTCCGAAAACGACCAGTCATATTTGGCACGCCATCTTCGCGGCGCCACCCAGCTTCACCGGGACTGGTCACTTAGAAACATTGAGCGCCTGAAAATAAGGCAGAAATGGGCTGATTTTTTTAAAGAATTTGACGTTCTGATTTGTCCGCCGACCCCGCTTCCCGCGATTACTCATGATCACAGGTATTTTTATGACCGTACAATCACAGTAAACGGCCGGCAGCGTGAATACAATGACCTGATCGCCTGGGCCGGCCTGGTGGGGGTGGCCCATCTGCCCTCAACCGTAATGCCCGTCGGCTTCAGCCCGGAAGGACTGCCGGTGGGCATGCAGGTCGTGGGGCCGTATCTTGAGGACCGAACCCCGATACAAGCCGCAAAACTGTTCTCTGAAATACTCGGCGGCTTTACTCCGCCGGAATAAAAGGGAACTGACTTATTTTTTATCCCGGCTGAGGAAAGCTGCGACGTATTTGAGACTTCCATAATCGTGTTTGCCGGCAAAATATTCATACACCGGCTTAAGATACGGGGTTTCCAGGTGGTTAAAAGCCTCCTGGATTTCCGCGAAGGTCTCGCCGGAAACAAGGCGGGTGATATCAATTTCGCCTTTTTCAACCCACTGGGCCAGATGACCCTGGATCGTGCGGACCGTAAGGCCACGCTCTGCTGCAATATCTTCTGCTGTGAGCCCCTGGTTGAAAAGCTGAAGGCTAAGCGTTCTGGTATCAGGTTTTTTCTTTGAACCGGTTTTCTTTTTTGCGCCGGCTGTTTTTTCCACAGGTGCGGAGCCTGTCTGTTTTTGGGGCAAGCCAGGGAGATCTGCTTTTGTCAGTTCCCGACCGAGTCCATAGGATTTAATCAGGCCGCAGGCCTTGTAAATTTTCTGCAGTTGTGCATAAAACTGCTGTTCCAGTGCTTCTATTTCCCGGATATATTGCTTAAGGCCTGTTTTCTGGCTTTTCAGTTCAGCCTTGTGCTTTTCGATCCGCTCGCAAAAGCCGGTCAAAATCGGCTCAAAATAGGCTCTGGCCGCATCAACCCTTTGGCCGAGATAAACCATGTTGTCATCCGGTGCAGTCGGCAGTATCCGGTCCAGTTGTTTTAAGAATTTATCTCCCACCTCCCGTGCAGGCCTTAAATCAGAATGAAGCGAAAGGGCCCATTGCTGATACTGCTGTTTTTTTGAATGAGCAGCGTCCTTGGTATAGGTGCGAAGATGGAAATTTACCTCCCGCTCCAGAACGCTTAAATCAAAAGCATCTCTTACTGTCTCCGCCAGGTAGGCAAACGAGGCCTCGCGCAGGTTTTGCTCAGGCGCCTCCCCGTTTCTGTTTTTGCGGACAAATTCCTCCAGGGCGGGCTCCCTGGGCAGTTGCTTGAAATGGAAAGGACTTGTCAGCACAAGTCCGTCCAGAGAAGTAAGCCTGGAGAGGGCCACATAAACCTGGCCTGCGGCAAAGGCCTGTGTGACATCAATTACGGCTTTATCAAAGGTCAGCCCCTGGCTTTTATGAATCGTGATTGCCCAGGCCAGTTTCAGGGGAAACTGAACAAACGTACCGATCACTTTTTCCCCGATTTCATTGGTGTCCTTGTTTAATGTATATCGCTTGTTCTCCCAGGTATAGAATTCCACCCACACCGAAGGGCTCTGGTCAGCAAATCCCACTTTTATCCCGTTTTCACTCAACTCTTCGACTTTGCCGATCCTGCCGTTATAAAAGCGCTGCTCTCCTGTGGGATCGTTTTTGATAAACATCACCTGGGCGCCCTTCTTTACTGATAAAACCGGATCAACCGGATAAGTGCGGGCATCAAAAGTGCCCTTTACCTGCGCATTGAATTGATAGAGCTTTCCAGGAAGCTTTTCCAGTTCCGCCTTATTGATATTGTCAGCCTTGCGGTTGTGGGTGGTAAGATACACATATCCCTCGCTCCGTGCTTCTGTGAATCCCTCTTTACAGCGGCTGTTCAAACATTGAATATCCCTGCCGGTGATTTCACCACGGCGCAGGTTGTTTAGAATCGAGATAAATTTTTCATCGCTCTGCCGGTAAATGTGCTCAAGCTCGATATATACCGGCTGGTTGTCTGACAGGACACGTGCGCCGAAAAAAAACATGGTGGAATAAAACTGCTTTAAAACCTGCCACTCCGAATCCTTTACCACCGGCGGCAGCTGCTGGAGATCGCCTATAAAAAGCACCTGGATCCCTCCGAATGGAGTTTTGGGACGCCTGCGGATCATGCGGAGCGTTGCATCAATTGCATCCAGCAGATCCGCCCGCAGCATGCTAACCTCGTCTATGATAAGAAGTTCGAGCTTTCTTAGCATGTTGCGCTTTGTGGTCTGCATTTTAAGACCGCGGCGCAAGGACTGCGGGGTATTGATCTCAAAATCCGGGGGATGTTGCCCGGGCGGTATCTCTTCGGGTATAAACGCGCCAAAGGGAAGCTGAAACAGGGAATGAAGGGTTACGCCCTCTGCATTTATCGCCGCAATTCCGGTGGGAGCGGCAACAATGGTGTTTTTGTGCGTGCGCCTGCGAATATCGTGCAGAAACGTTGTCTTGCCCGTGCCGGCCCGGCCTGTTAAAAACACATGGCAGCCTGTGGTGTTTACATATTCCGATGCCAGTCCGGCAGCTTTATCTTCCCAGTTATGCATCTCAGAGTACCGGCACACCCGCCTTGTTTGCGGCTTCAAGCAGCTTTTTATCCAGAGTGGCAATCGGGCAATTGTTTCTCATGGCAAGGTCCAGATAAGCCGCATCGTAACTGGAAAGATCGCTGCTCCTGCCCAGAGCCAGCAAACCTTTCATCATTCTTTTCTCCTCTTGATGATCCACAACAATAGGCAGGGCCGACAAAAGAGTTAAAAAACGGAGACTGTCGACCTGCCTGAGCCTTTTTCTGCGCTCTGCCGCCAAAAGTACGTTTACCACCTCGAGCGTCCATATGAAAGGCACTATTGCAGTATGTCCATACAAATGATCCAGTATTGCATCAGCATACGGATTTGCTTCATCTGCAAAGCACCATGACATTGTCACTGAATTATCAATCACAAATCGCCCGGTCATTTACCTTCTGCCTTCTTCTATCATTTGCCGAACCGAAAGACCGGACAGGTTTTGCTTTTTGCGAAATTCCCGCAATTCCTGAATCACGGATTTCACATCGGCATTCTGTGCGGAATCAAAAGGCTGCAGCACCGCCACCGGCACACCATGCCGGGTGATGGTAATACGCTCGCCTTTTGATACCCGCTCAAGCAGCCTGGATAAATGTGTTTTGGCTTCATATGCACCAACGCTTTCCATAACAAATCCCCCTTACAAATCTGGTTTACGACTAGTCTATATTTGCCTTTTTTCATAGTCAATACAAATTTATAAAAATAAAACCAACCCTGCCGCTCCCTTATCTTATATTCAAGACTTTTATCAACGATGCAGGCATCCATTTAAATTCATTCTTCACGACTAAGTTAAGGGCGTCGCCTGTTTTGTTTTTTGTTGACTGAGTGGGAGGGGTGGCGTATGTTTGCTGTTTGTTAAAAAACCGGTTTTTTATATATCATTTAAATTTGATGCACTCGTAAAAAGTTCGATTTTAGATGGCGCCGTAAAAAGTTCAAGATCAAGGCTTGCGCAATTTCGAAGAATGCAGCGTACTTAGCCGTACGTGAAATTCTGAGAAATTGCGCGTAACGCAGATATTGGACTTTTTACGGTGCC
>JAIPDS010000044.1 GCA_021737565.1 Desulfobacteraceae bacterium
TTCAACAGAATCAGGCCAAAATAAGTATAATTGAAGGAATTATTTATTGAACACATACTTGATCAAACTTTGAATGCAAATTAAATTTTGTTTATTTTCAATCGGTTATTTAAATCCAACTGTCATTTGCTTTCATAGGATGGTTAACATTGTTTTTTTAGCATAACCCTTTTAAATGCTGGCAATGTTGTTAATTCTTTTTCGACAAAAATGTTTTTAAGGTTTTACACTTACATTTTTTCTTATTTATCAAGACTTAAAACAGGCACGTACATCAGAATTCCCTAATTTCTAAATAATCAATTCAAAAAGGGGTGTCAAGGAATATCGGTTGTATTTTTGGGGCTTTCTGTCGTTTTTTTTTCAGAGTGGATCGGTTTACAATTAATTTGGACACCAGTTTGTGATCATGTTAACAAACTTCTAAAAAAACAACGGCGTTTTCATGGCGCAGGAATTCGGTTAAGACAAGCAGAGGTTTTGCGGATTGCCAAAAGGTATCACCACGATTCAGTCGTATGTATATCCCCTTTTGATCGCACTTTTCCTGCCGGTATTTTTGGGACTTTTTAATCCGGCAGGGGTTGCGGACCTGCTGTATTGGCTTGTTGTTATAATTGCAGTAACCACACCGCCTTTTATCCTCTATCGTATTGTCTCTGAATGGAGGTCCGGGGAGAACGGCCTGGTTTCGGCGTTGCTTAAATACATCCGGCCGCTTCCCATGGGGCTGGTTTACAGAACTGATCTTAAAATCCGGCAGCGGCCTGATGCCACAATTTGCCTGATCCTGGCAAACGCGGTGATCTACTTTCTTGTCCCCACAGATTTGGTAAAACATTTTGCGTTTTTCCCGGCAGGCGATCCCGGAATCGCCCGAATACTGGTATCTGTTTTTACGAGTACGTTTCTTCACGGCAGCATTTATCATCTGCTGATAAACATGGTTTTTTTGTGGGTTTTCGGCAGTGTGCTTGAGGCCCGGATTAAGACCGGCCGGTTTCTGCTTGTCTATTTTTTCAGTATTGCCGCTTCCAACCTGATGTTTTTCTGCCTTTTGTTTTTTCATCTCGGTTTTGCAGATATTTCATCTGGTCTTACGCAGTTTCATTCCATCGGCGCCTCCGGGGCCGTAGCCGGTGTTATGGGCGCCTTTGCGGTCCGGTGCTTTTTTGCCAGGCTCTCGGTTACCCTGCCGTTTCTTTTTCTGCCGTTTTTATCCGTGGCTTTCCGGGTCCAGGCTGCGGTATTGATTGCATTGTTTTTTGCAGCAGACATTGCCGGCAGTGTGCATCAGTTCTAGGCAGGCGGGCAAATTAACTATTGGGCCCATGTGGGCGGCTATGTGGGGGCGATGGTACTTGCCTATGCCATGGGCTTTCAAAGGGCCGCAGCCGGCGAGGCGCTCCATGTGAAAGCCGAGCGGTTTGCCGGAAACGAGCACTCCAGGGCCGAAGCCATAAAAGCTTATAAAGAGATCCTGGAGAAAAACAGCCGGGACGAAAAAGCACTGGAGTTTTTCTTCCATCTGCACCAGTTTGACCGTCAGAAACAAGGAGAATTTTTTGCCCGCTGGATGAACGCACTGGCAGCCGGGGATTTTGACAGGGCCAAAAAAGTGTTTGACGAACACTATCCTCAGCATGTGAATTATTTGGGCGGCAGGATGCTTCTTCGCCTGGGAACGGAATACTTAAGAAACGCGCAATTTGCCAGGGCCAAGCTCTGCCTTGAGCTTGCCTCGCAAAAATCAGGTCCCTGGCAGGAAAAAGCCCTGCTTGTACTGGCAGACGTGTATACCCGCATGGACCTTAAAGAGCGGGCCGAGTCGGTATATCAGCAGTTAATCGAGCAGTACCCGGGCACGGAGTTTAGCAGGCAGGCCCGGAAAAGACTTGCGGCATTTTAAACACGCAGGCTTTTGCATGTTGAAGTTCAGCCATTTGACAGCGAGGAGGCTTTATTGAGAGATCAGAAAGCAATTGTTCGGTTCCGGGCGCAAAAGCGGGTTTATTTTTTTGCCGGGGCGCTTGGTATTGTTCTGGCTGTTTTTGTCATAAAGACATGGGCGCCTTCTGTTTGGGGCCCGATCCGGCTTTTTCTGCTTGGTCTGCCGTCGGCCGGTGAGGTGGTCCGGGATCTTGCGCCTGAAGTCAGGCCAGAGCTTGAAAGTATATGCCGGAAATCCGGGATTTCATACCCGCCAAGTGAGCTGGCATTGATTGCCCTGAAAAAAGAAAAGGTCCTTGAGGTATGGGGCAGGGGCGAGGGCAATGGGGGTCAGTGGAAGCACCTGGTGCAGTACAGGATTTTGGGAAGCAGCGGGAGGCCTGGGCCGAAACTGCGAGAAGGTGATATGCAGGTGCCTGAAGGCCGGTATTCCGTGACATCTCTGAATCCCAACAGCAACTTTCACCTGTCCATGAAGCTTGACTACCCCAACCGGTTTGACCGGAAAATGGCGCAACAGGACGGACGGCAAGACCCGGGAAACAATATCTTCATCCACGGCTCTGATGTCTCTGTGGGTTGTCTGGCCATGGGCAATGACAGTATTGAAAAACTGTTTGTACTGGTGTACGACACCGGGGCAGAGGATACAGACGTAATCATTGCGCCATATGACCTTACCGGATCAGAAAAGATACACGTGCCCGGCAGCGCGCCGCAATGGACGCATCAGCTCTATGAAAAACTGCACCGGGACCTGGAGGCATACAAGGGGCGTTAAAAATTGAATTGTTTAAGGAAAAATGGTGCCGAAGGCCGGATTTGAACCGGCACGGGCGTAGCCCACTACCCCCTCAAGATAGCGTGTCTACCAAATTCCACCACTTCGGCACATGATAAACAGTTTGCTTGGTTTGCTATTGAGAGTCCGGCTCTGCAGGGGTTTGCTGCTGCTCCTGCACCGGCTGTTCCGATGCAGGCTGAATATCCCCGACCACGGATTTGTCACCGCTTTTAGACATAACTGCCAGGGTCAGCGATGTTAACATGAATATTATTGCAGCCCCTGCCGTGACCTTTCCCAGAAAAGAGCCTCCGCCTGTTTGACCGAAAAGGGTCTGGTCCCCGGCTCCGCCAAACATTGCGCCCATGGAGGCACCCTTTCCCGACTGGAGCAGCACAATGCCTATAAGGGCGAAACAGACAATCAGGTGAATTAGAATAATCAGTGTACTCATAGAGTCAACGCTTATATTTAATTATATTGCCGAACGTGTCCGGTTTCAGACTGGCCCCGCCGACCAGGGCCCCATCTATGTCCCCGAGCGCCATGAGTTCGGAGATATTTTCTGGCTTAACACTTCCGCCATAGACTATCCGCGTCCGGTCTGCACTGGATTGGCCAAAGCGTTTTTTAAGAAAGTTCCGCAACCAGGAATGCACTTCCTGCGCCTGCTGCGGGGTGGCGGTTCTGCCGGTTCCAATGGCCCAGACCGGTTCATAAGCTATAACAGAGCCGTCAAACAAATCCGCAGACAAGTCTTTTAACCCGTTTTCCATCTGCTTGTCAAGTACGGAAAATGTATTTTCCGCATCCCTTTCCGATTCGCTCTCCCCGACGCATATGACCGGAATCAGGCCGGCATCCTTTGCCGCCTTTATTTTTTTGTTTACGTTTTCATCGGTTTCGCCGAAATACTGGCGCCGTTCCGAGTGTCCGATAATCACGTATCTGCATCCGGCAGACACCAGCATGGGACCTGATACTTCGCCGGTGTAGGCGCCCTGTTTTTCCCAGAACAGATTCTGGCCGCCGAGTTCCACCGGTGTATCGCGGATAATGCGAAATACCGGGGCCAGTGCAGTTGCAGGCGGGGCGATCATGATATCGACATCCGATACATCCGATACTTTCTCGATAAGCTCCCTGGCCGTATCCTCGGCCTCGGTGCAGGTTTTATGCATCTTCCAGTTTCCGGCTATCAAGGGCCTGCGGGCCGTCATAAGAACCTCCTCGTTATAGCTGTTTTCCCATCATTTCCGCCAGATCCACCACGCGCCGGGAATACCCGGTTTCATTGTCATACCAGGCCAGGACCTTTACCTGGTTGTCAATCGCGTAAGTGTTTTCAGCGTCCACCACCGAGGACAGGGCGTTTCCGTTGAAATCCGCGGAAACCAGGGGAAGCTCGCTGTAGCCCAGGATTCCGGAAAGCTCGCCCTCGGAGGCGGCCTTTAGCGCCGCATTGACCTCGTCTGCGGAGGCCGGCTGTTTTAAGACCGCTGTCAGGTCAACAATAGAAACATTTGGTGTGGGCACTCTTATTGCTATTCCGTTTAACTTGCCGTTTAAATCCGGAAGGACCAGGCCCACGGCTTTTGCTGCTCCGGTGGTGGTGGGAATCATCGACATTGCAGCAGCTCTTGCGCGTCTTAAGTCCTTGTGAGGAGCATCAAGGAGCCGCTGATCGCTCGTGTAGGAGTGTATGGTTGTCATTAGTCCCGAGATTATTCCGAATTTTTCATGCAGTATCTTTGCCACCGGCGCCAGGCAGTTTGTCGTGCAGGAGGCGTTTGAAACCACATGGTGTTTGCCGGGACCGTAGGTCTTCTCATTTACGCCCATTACAATAGTATGATCAGGGCCCTTGCCGGGTGCGGAGATAATTACTTTTTTCGCCCCGGCGCTTAAGTGCTTTTCAGCGTTTTCCTTGTCTCTGAACAGGCCCGTGCATTCGGCCACAATGTCAACACCGTTTTCTTTCCATTTCAGGTTTGCGGGATCTTTTTCCGAAGTCACCCGGATGGTTTTGCCGTTTACTTCTATGGCGTCCTGCTTCGGGGAGATATCAGCGTTTAACCGGGGATGAACCGAATCATAAAGCAGAAGATGGGCAAGTGTTTTTGTATCCATTATATCGTTTACTGCCGCCACTTCGATGTCCTTTCTTTCGAGCGCGGCCCTGAAAACAAGCCTTCCGATTCTGCCCATTCCGTTGATGCCGAGTTTGATCGCCATTTTTCTTCCTCCTTATGCAGTTCTTCAGATTGTTAAAGTTTTTTCTATCCCCGCTTGTTTCCCTTAAGGATGTCACTGGCAAGGGAAATGCTCTTTTTGCCGTATTCTTCTATTGTTTTAACCATTTCAGGCAGCTGCTTTTTCCTGTTTCTCAGGTTGACAGCCTTTATTACCACGGGCAGATTAACCCCCGAGATAACCTCGATTCTGCCTTCTTCAAGAAAAGAATAGCTCAGGTTCGAAGGCGTCCCCCCGAACATGTCGGTGAGAATTATTACGCCTTCATTGTTGTTTACCGAGTTTATTGCTTTTTGTATCCTGTTTCTAAGATTATTCACATCTTCGGATAAGTCAATGGAAACAGAAGCAATATCTTCGGGCCGCTCGCCAAAAATAATGGCCGCGGTCTCTATGAGCGCATCTCCGAGTTGTCCGTGCGTTACTATAACAATACCAACCATAGAAAAATCCTCAGAATCATCGGTTTTTCAGGTCCACGTCCCTGTGCGTAAGCTTTACGGGGCGGCCCGGTTTGTTTAAATATTCATGCAGCGCCTCTGCCACGGCTACGGATCTGTGCTGCCCTCCGGTGCATCCAATGGCGATTGTAAAATAGGCTTTGCCCTCCTTTTCGTAAAGTGGCAGCAAAAAGTCAACCAATTCATGAAATTTTTCCAAAAAGGTCCGGGTGGTGGCGTTGTTTAACACAAAGTCGCGAACAGACCGGTTGCGGCCGTCAAGAGGTTTTAACTCGGGTATGAAAAACGGATTGGTCATAAAACGCACATCCATGATCAAATCCGCGTCATGAGGGATTCCATGCTTGTATCCGAAGGATACTATGTGAATCCGCATGGGTTTTGCACTCACTATATGTTCAACAATGTTGAATATCACGGATTTGAGATCGTGAACATTGTAGCCGGAGGTGTCGATGACGTGATCCGCAAGTTCCCGTATTTCTGACATCTGCTCCACTTCCGCGCGTATGCCCTCCTGCAGGGTCCGCTCCTGGGAAAGGGGATGATGGCGGCGGGTCTGGCTGTAGCGCCTCAGTATTATGGTCTCTTCTGCCTCCAGGAAAAATATTTCAATATCATAGCCTTTGTCCCGCAGGCTGTGGAAATTTTCCGGGAATGCGGTTAAAAAGCCTTTTTCACGCATGTCCATCACAAAGGCCAGCCCAGCAATCTCCGAGTCGGCCTGCAGCGGCAGTTCCATGAATTTGGGCAGAAGCTTGACCGGCATGTTGTCCACGCAATAAAAACCCGCGTCTTCAAGGGCCGCAAGCGCAACGCTTTTGCCCGAACCCGAGATCCCGGTTATGATGATGATTTTGTGTCTGTGCATCAAAAATCCTCATCCACGCCCCGGATCGTCTCCATTACGTCCTGTGCTGTTTTTGCCTGCATTAGTTTCTGCTTGAATGACTCCTCCTTTAGCAGTTTTGAAATCCTGGCAAGTATGCGCAGGTGAAGCCCCGTGGAATTATCCGGGCTGAGCAGCAGGAAAAATAAATATGTGGGCTTGCCGTCGATGGCCTCAAAATTTACTCCCTTCCGGCTTAACCCGAAACCGAGCACAAGGGAGTCAAGCTGGCTTATTTTGCCGTGGGGGATTGCTATTCCCTGGCCTATGCCGGTGCTGCCAAGCCTTTCGCGTTCAATAAGCACCCGCACGATCTCCCTGTGATCGACTTTGGTCTGCTTTGCCACCGGCTCTGCCAGTTCGTCGATCACCCCTTTTTTATCCGCGGATTCCAGATCGGTCAGCACAGTGTCTTTGTTTATGTAATCAAGTATCTTCATAGCATTGATGCCTTTTTTGTTAACCGGCGGTCTTCTTTTACGCTACAGGCTGGATCAGGCCGAGATCACCGTCGTTGCGCCTGTAGAGCACATTAATCTGGTTTGTACGTGCGTTTCTGAAAACCAAGAAGCTGTCTGAAATCAATTCCATCTGCATGGCCGCTTCATCAACGTCCATGGGTTTGTATTCTATATTCTGCACTATCATCCTCGGTCCGGGATTGTCTTCGGGTGCCGGCTCTTCCGGGACAGGCTCCGCTGCAGGCCTTGAGTCCTTATCTTCCCCTCTGCCTCCGTGCCTGCGGTCTTTTATTTTGGCCTTTTGCTTTTTAAGCTGTTTTTCCAGCTTGTCTAAGGCCAAATCTATTGAGGAATACATGTCGCTGGATTTCTCCCTGCATACGATGTTTAGCCTGTCCCCTTTAAGACGGATTTCAGCTATATGCCTGATCTTTTCAACCGAGAGGACCACGTGGGCTTCTGCCGGATTGTCAAGAAGCTTGTCAAAACGGTCGAGTTTTGTGGATACATAGCTCTTAAGGTGATCTGAAGGATCAAGATTCTTGAAGGTTACGGTAGTTTGCATGGATAGCCGCCTCCTTGCTTATGTTTATGGTTGTTTTCGTTTACTGGAGGGTAAAATGCCGATCATCTCCCTGTACTTGGCAACGGTCCGCCTGGCGATCCGGATGCCGGCCGATTTTTCCAGCATGTCGGCGATCTTCTTGTCGCTTAAGGGTTTCTTTGGATTTTCTCCTGCAATGAGGTTCCGCATTTCCTCCTGTACGCTTGCAGATGCGATTGTCTGGCCGTCAGCCCGGTTAATTGAACTGTTGAAAAAGAATTTGAGTTCGAAAATTCCGTGGGGTGTATGAGCATACTTGTTGGTGGTAACCCGGCTGATGGTTGATTCGTGCATGTTTATGTCTTCGGCGACATCGCGCAGCACCATTGGCTTTAAATGCGAGATGCCGTGGTCAAAAAAATCCCGCTGGAATTTGACGATGCTCTGCATCACGTTATAAATGGTTCTTCGCCTTTGCTGGATGCTTTTTATCAGCCATTCCGCGGATCTGAGCCTGTCGCGGATATATGCCCGGGTGTCCTTGTGAAGCGACCGCCTCCCCTTTACCGCCTGCCTGTAATAGTTGTTTATGTGAAGCTGCGGGATATCATCATCGTTTAATACTACAATATAATCATCTCCTTCTTTATACACGAAAACATCCGGGGTGATGTATATTTGCTCGTCTTGTGCCCCGAAGCGTTCGCCCGGCACGGGATCAAGCCTTCTGATCAGGTTTATTGCGGCGGTTATGGTCTGCATGTCGATTTTGAGGTTTTTTGCAATCGCCTGGTATCGCCTGTTTTCAAGGTCTTTTAAATGATTGCGGATAATTGTTTCAACCACGGGGTTTTCAATACCAAGTAGCCGGAGCTGGATCAGCAGGCATTCGCCAAGGTCTCTTGCGCAGATGCCCGGCGGATCAAAGGTTTGCATGACCTTTAGAACTTCTTTGACCTTGGATTCCGGGACGTCCGCCATGGAGGCGATTTCGCCGGTTGTAACATCCAGGTAGCCGAATTTGTTAAGATTTCCTATTATGAGGCTGCCGATGGTCTCTTCTTCTTCAGTAGGTCTTGTCATAAGAAGCTGCCACCGCAGGTGGTCGAGAAGTGTGGTTTTGCTCGCGGTAAACGCCTCGTAGTTCGGGGTTTCCTTTTCTTCGGATTCAAAGTGTATCCTCCCCACCGAGCTGTATTCATCCATATATTGCTGCCAGTCCAGGTGATCCTCGAATGACTCTTCAACCGTGACTTCCCTGGAATCCGGGTTTTCGGTTTTTTCAGCGGACTCTTCGGACGCCTCCTGTTCGTCGTCAGCAGTATTTGATTCCTCCAGGGTGGGGTTGGATTCCAGTTCCTGGCGCACCATTTCAACCAGTTCCATGCGGGACAACTGCAGAAGCTTAATCGCCATCTGCAGTTGAGGGGTCATGACAAGTTGCTGCTGGAGCTTTAGGTTCTGTTGGAGTTCAATGGCCATATCAGAGCGTGAACTTCTCCCCAAGATAGATTTCACGGGCAGCAGGGCTTTGGGCAATTTTCTCCGGCCCGCCGGATTCGAGCACCTGGCCGTTGTTTAATATGTATGCTTTGTCGCATGCACCCAGTGTTTCGCGTACATTGTGATCCGAGATCAATATGCCGATGCCGCGTGCCGTCAGATGGGTTATTATGTTCTGTATATCCGTTACGGCAAGAGGGTCGATTCCGGCAAACGGCTCGTCAAGAAGGATAAATGCCGGGTCGGTGGCAAGGGCCCTGCTTATTTCAAGGCGTCTTCGCTCCCCTCCGGACAGAAATCCTGCCTTCTGTCCGGAGAGTCGCTTGATGCCAAGCTCTGTGAGCAGGCTGTCGGCTTTCTCATTTTGTTCCACCCTTGACAGAGGGAGTGTTTCCAGAATCACCATGAGGTTGTCTCGAACGCTTAACTTTTTGAAAACAGAAGGTTCCTGGGGCAGGTAGCCCAGTCCTTTTCTCGCCCGCTGGTGCATGGGCAGGCGTGTTATGTCCTGTGAGTCCAGTACCACATTGCCGCCGTCAGGCCTTATCATTCCCACTACCATGTAGAATGTGGTGGTTTTGCCCGCCCCGTTCGGGCCAAGAAGTCCCGCCACTTCACCTCCGGCAACTTCAAGATTTACCCTGTCCACAACTTTTTTGCCGTCATAGATTTTTATCAGATCCCTGATTTCAAGCGTTCGCATCATTTTATATCCGTTTTAATAACAGCCTCCACCTGCTGATCACTATCTCCTTTTACTTCCAGATCACCTGTGTCCCGGTGCATTATGATCTGAGTTCCGGTAATCACGCTTTCACTGTTTTCAAGGCTTGCCGGACTGCCGTTGAGCTTAAGCACTCCGTCTTCGGCCGTATATACTGCCTTTTGCGCCCTGGCAGTGGTCTGCCGGAAATCTATGATTACATCGCCGGATGCTTCTATTTTTTTTATTGAGTCTTTTTTTACGCCCTCGTTTTGCACCCCTGAACCGGAATTTGATTTATAAAAAACCTTAAGCCGCTTTGAGCGCATTGATGTTTCACCCTGCACCGCATGGACGTCTCCGGTGAATTCTGCCTGGTTCCCCCCGGTATGCATAACCATCTGGTCAGAGGTAATGCGGATTTCACCTGCCCCGGGGGCAAATACCGGCATTGGGGCCTGCTGCGCCGTGGCGGACGGGGCGAGCAGGTATATAAGACACACCCATACCGCAGCAGGGAACGCCACCTGTTTTCCGGTTCGTATTGTGTTTTTAAAAGTCACCAATTTGATTCATCCTTACCAGCACGTGACCTTCTAAAATCAATGTGCCGGTGTCAACTTCAAATTTGCCCGAATCCGCCGAAAAGCTTGAATCGTCTCCTGTTATCCTTAAATGAGTATCTGTATATATTATATTGGAGTCATGTTTGTAATGCAAGTTTTCGGTCCTCAGTATAAACCCCTTATGGCGGCCCAGCACCGACCCGTTCATGGATATGTTCCGGGTCCCGGTATCGAGTTTTCCTTTTTTTGCGCTCAGGTGCACCGGGCTACCGTCTTTGGTAAAAAAAGTCGCATCCACATCCGATAATTCGGCCAGGTTCCGCTCTGGAAACAGTCTTGCAGATTCAGCATTCACCGTCCAGGAAGTGCGGCCTTCACTGGCCGCCGTGTGCCGGAAGCCTTTGATGGTAAGCGCGGCCTCTGTGTCATCCGGGGGTTCGGGTTTTTCCGGTGTGTCAAACTGCATCCGGAACCTTACAAAGGCGAGCACCAGAAGGATCACCATCACCGTGACCGCAAAGGCCAGTATCCGCCTGAAGCCCGCTTTGCTCAGGAATCCCGGGAATCGATTTAACCCCAAGTTTGAAGGATCTCCTCCCAAATTCCCTTTGCCTTGAGTATGCTTTCGCACACTTCCCTCACAGCGCCTTGTCCACCCTGGTTCCTGGTTACCATGCCGGCGATTTGTTTTACAGCTTCATGGGCGTCTGCCACTGCAATTGCCGCTCCAACGCTTTTCATTATCGTTATGTCGGGCAGATCGTCGCCCACAAAGGCTGTTTCATTCCTGCCGCACTTTGCCTGTTTAAGAATGGAGTCAAGCAGCGCTTTTTTGTCTTTTGCCCCGCAATAACAGAAATCGACACCCAATTCCCCGGCCCGCCGTTCAAGGGTCTTTGAGCTGCGGCCAGTTATGACGCCGACAATTATGCCCGCACTTTTTAACATACGGATTCCAAATCCGTCCCTGACATTAAAGCTTTTTAACTCTCCGCCGTCCTCTGTGTATACTATGTCGCCGCGGGTAAGGACTCCGTCTGCATCAAGGAGCAGAAGCCGGATATTTTCAAGCAGGTGTTGTGTCATTTTCAATACGCCTTCTTGCTTCGTCAATCGCCTTAAGCCCGGAAAGCACTCTTTCAACTTCATCCAGGCATATGGAATTGGGACCGTCTGAAAGGGCCTTGCCAGGCTCGGGATGCACTTCCATAAATATCCCGTCTGCACCGGCCGCAAGAGCCGCCCTTGCCAGCACAGGGGCGTACTCGCTTTGTCCTGATGATGCGCCGCCTGCGCCGCCGGGCAGCTGAACGCTGTGGGTGGCGTCAAATATGACCGGGCATCCGGTCTCCTGCATTATGGGAATGCTTCTCATATCAGCCACCAGATTGTTGTATCCGAAAGAAGCTCCCCGCTCTGTTAACATAATCTGATCATTTCCGTTTTTTCTGGCTTTTTCAACTATGTTGATCATGTCCCAGGGCGCCAGGAACTGTCCTTTTTTAATGTTAAGGGGTTTTCCTGTTGCAGCCGCGGCAGCCACAAGATCCGTCTGGCGGCACAGAAAGGCGGGTATCTGTATCAGGTCGAGCACTTCCGCGGCTTTTTCCGCTTCGGATGGAAGGTGGATATCAGAGACAACCGGAATTTCAAGTTCCCTGCGCACGCTGCCAAGCAGTCTTAGGCCGTCTGAAAGCCCCGGGCCCCTGTATGATTCCGCAGATGTCCGGTTGGCCTTGTCATATGACGCCTTGAAAATAAACGGTATGCCGAGACGGCCGGTTATTTTTTTCAGGGTGCGGGCCGTTAACATCACCGTGTCGTGATCTTCTATAACGCAGGGGCCGGCAATAAGTACAAAGGGTTTTCCTTTTCCCGCGGCTATTTGATTTATGCAGACCGGTCTCATACAGAGCTTCCTTTTTATAAGTCGGTTTCTTTAATACAAAGCATTAAAACTCTGCTGATACGCAGAAGCCATGCCTCCTGTTACCCCGCAGCCTGCCAAAAGTCAAGATGCGAAAATAATGCCTTGCCACAAAATATTCGAACTGCTAAAGATAGCTTTCAATAAATTTTAAACAAAAGGGCAATGTTTATGGCATCCAGAAAAAAGCAGCGCGGAAAAGGTGTTAAGTATCTGCTGGGCGTGGTTTTAGGGGCCCTTGTATTGGGCGCTTTGATATGGCTTGTGATGTACGGTTTTGAGGGGGGCGAACCCCGTGTTCGACTTGAATTGAAGGATAAATATATATCCGCCGTGGAGCGGATTCAGGCTAAAGCCTGGGATGATAAAAGCGGTATCCGAAGAATACGCGCTTTAGTGGTGCAGGAGGAGAGCGAAGCAGTGCTGATGGATGAGAAGTTTCCGAAAGGAACTGCTTCTGCAGAAGAGATGGCATATGCTTTTACACTGGAAATAAATATCCGGGAGACAGGGCTTTCAGAAGGAGAAGCTCTTCTGCGGATTGAGATATGGGATCATTCCTGGAGAAACATGTTTTCAGGCAACAGGTTGAGCCTGGAAGAGAAACTGGTGGTGGATCTGACCGCCCCCCATATAGAGGTTCTGACAAGGCAGCATAACGTCAGCCAGGGAGGTGCAGGGCTTATTACATACAGGCTATCAGAAGAATGCTCCAGGCACGGTGTCTCGGTGGACGGACATTTTTTTCCCGGCTACAGCGGCTACTTTGATGATCCGGGAATGTACATCGCCTTTTTCGGCCTGGCCCATGACCAGGACACGGACGTGGATATGCGGGTAGAAGCCGAGGACCTGGCGGGAAATACGGGCAGAAGCGGATTTCCTTACTATCTTCGCGCACGGCACTTTAATTCCGAGACTCTTAGGATAACCGACCGGTTTTTAAGAAATATTCTGCCTGAGTTTGAGAACGCAGAAGGCTTTCCCAAAGATGAGCCGCCTGTTGAGCAGTTTTTGTTTGTAAACCGGGGCCTGCGCAAAAAAAACAATCAGACAATGCTTTCAGTTGCAAAGGAGACCGAACACAGGAAGCACTGGCACGGAGATTTTTTAAGGCTTCCCAATTCGGCGCGTAAATCCGGATTTGCCGACCGCCGCACTTATGAATATGCGGGAAAAAAAATAGACAGACAAGTGCATATGGGAATAGATCTGGCCTCAGTGAGACAGGCGCCGGTTCCTGCCGCAAATGCGGGAAGGGTTGCATTCGTGGGCAGGGTAGGAATTTACGGAAACGTGGTGATTATAGATCACGGTTTCGGATTGTTCTCTGTTTACGCTCATCTTAGCAGATCGGATGTCTCGGAGGGGGATGCCGTGGAAAAGGCGGATATAATAGGAACCACCGGCACCACGGGCCTGGCCGGCGGTGATCACCTGCATTACGGTATGTTTATAAACGATATTTTTGTAAATCCCGTTGAATGGTGGGATTCTTCCTGGATCGAAAACAATGTCACCAAAAAACTCGACAGGGTCAGGGAGTTGACATCAGGCAGGTAAACCGGTTGATTTTTGGCGAAATCTGAGATATTTTTATATAATAAACTTTCACTGCCTTTCAGACTCTGGTTTTATTACAGCAATTAAGCCGAATTTGATGCGGATATTAAAATCGAAAAACAAGGCGGAACCGAAAAAATCCGCCGAGTACGGGGAAAACAAAAGCAAAAGCAGGCTCCGGGAAAACCTGGAGGCAATTGTTATTGCCGTACTGCTTGCGCTTTTTATCCGTGCCTTTGTGGTGCAGGCCTTTAAAATACCCTCCGGCTCCATGGAGCCGACCCTTCAGGTGGGCGATCATATCCTGGTAAACAAGTTCATATACGGAGTAAGGCTTCCTGTGACAAATACCTGCATTATTCCGGTAAGCGAGCCGGAACGGGGCGATATAATCGTTTTTAAATATCCCGTGGATCCTGACAAGGACTTTATAAAGCGTGTTATTGGAATTCCTGGAGATGTCGTTGAAATCAGGGACAAGAAGGTATATGTAAACGGCAAACTGGCGGATGACTATCCTGTAAAATATAACGGCAACGGCATTCTGCCTGAATCCGCGGATCAGAAGGACGATTTCGGCCCGAGAACGGTTCCTAAAAACTCCTATTTCGTTTTGGGGGACAACCGGGATAACAGTTATGACAGCCGGTTCTGGGGATGTGTCCGGGAGTCGGCGGTAAAGGGAGAGGCTTTTATTATCTACTGGTCCTGGGACAGTGAGAATTTCGGGGTCAGGTGGGGCCGGATCGGCAAAATTTTAGAATAACCGGGAATCTTGCCAATGCAGTGGACCAAAAAGGATATCCTGGACATTGAATCGCTTTCTGCTGAAGAAATCGAGCTGATTTTTGAGACCGCCTTCGGCTTAAAGGAAATTTCCCGGCGACCCATAAAGAAGGTGCCGACACTGCGCGGCAAGACCGTTGTGCTGTTTTTCATGGAGCCGAGCACCAGGACCAGGATTTCGTTTGATATAGCCGCAAAACGCCTTTCGGCAGACAGCATAGCCATTGCCGCGGCCTCGAGCAGTATCGTCAAAGGGGAGACCCTGCTTGACACCGCCGGCAATCTGCGGGCAATGAACCCTGATATCATAGTAATACGCCATTCTTATGCCGGCTCGGCCCATATGCTTGCCCGCAGCCTCGATATTTCTGTAATAAACGCAGGCGACGGGATGCACGCCCATCCGACCCAGGCCCTTCTCGACATGATGACTGTCAGGGAGAAAAAGGGTAGCCTGAGCGGGCTTAACGTTGCCATTATCGGCGATATAACCCACAGCAGAGTGGCCCGTTCCAATATACTGGGCTTTACAAAAATGGGGGCCCGTGTTCAGGTTGCAGGACCCGCCACCATGATTCCGCCCGCCCTGGAAGAGCTTGGGGCCTCTGTTGCGAAAAGCGTTGACGAGGCGTTATCAGAGGCTGATGTTGTTATGATGCTGCGGATTCAGAAAGAGCGTCAGAGAAATTTCCTGTTTCCCACACAAAGAGAGTACTCAATTCATTTCGGGCTTAATGCCTCGCGGCTTTCCATGCTTAAGCCGGACGCCCTTATAATGCATCCCGGTCCCTTAAACAGGGGGGTGGAGATTTGCCCCGAGGCTGCGGACGGGCCTTTTTCAGTGATCCTGGATCAGGTCACAAACGGGGTGGCCCTTAGAATGGCGCTTTATTATCTGGTATCAGGAGGTATGCGCGATGCGGATGCTGATTAAAGGCGGGCGGGTCATTGATCCCGGGGTTATGGATGAAGAGGCAGACATCCTGATAAACCAGGGCAGAATTGAAGAGGTCCGCACCGCTGTACAGCAGGAAGGGCCGGACGAGGGGAAAGACCGCGCTGCTGAAAAAGACTTATCTGAAACGGCCGTAATAGATGCGCGCGGGCTTTTGCTAGTGCCCGGCCTGATTGATATGCATGTACATCTGCGCGAACCGGGACAGGAGTATAAGGAAACCATAAAAACAGGGCTTATGGCTGCGGCCGCAGGCGGTTTTACCGCCGTGTGCTGTATGCCGAATACCTATCCCGTAAACGATTCAGCATCAGTAACCGGATATATAACCGAGCAGGCCGCGCGCTGCAGCGGTGTGCACGTATATCCGGTGGGAGCGATCAGTGTTGGATTATGCGGGGAGCAGCTTGCAGAATACGGTGAACTGAAAGCCGCTGGTGCGGTGGGTGTGTCAGACGACGGCAAACCCGTGGCCGATGCCCAGTTGATGCGAAGGGCCTTGGAATATGCCGGAGGTATCGGTCTTAAGGTTATTTCTCATTGCGAAGAATTGGCCCTTTCAGCAGGAGTGATAAATGAAGGCGCTGTTTCTACCCGGCTGGGTCTTGCAGGTATCCCCAATGCTGCGGAAAGTGTCATGGTGATGCGCGACATTGCATTAAGCGAGCTTACAGGCACCCCGGTTCATATCGCCCATGTGAGCACCAGGGAATCGGTTGAAGCCATAAGGGCGGCCAAAGCCAGGGGAACTTTGGTGACTGCTGAAACAGCCCCTCATTATTTTACCCTTACAGACGAGGCGGTGAATTCCTATGATACCAGGGCAAAAATGAATCCCCCGCTTCGCACCGAAAAAGACAGGCTTGCGGTTGCCGAAGCCCTGGCCGACGGAACCATTGAAGCGATTGCATCCGATCATGCACCGCATTCCCGGCTTGAAAAAGAAGTTGAATTCGACCTTGCAGCAAACGGGATTATCGGGCTTGAAACCTCGTTTGCACTGGGGCTTCGGCTTGCGGAAAAAGGGGTTCTTTCACTGGAGCGGCTGATCGCCGCAATGTCGAAGAATCCGGCAAAAATTATCGGAAAACCATGCGGAATTGCCCCGGGACTGCCCGCAGACATAACAATAATTGATCTTTCGGCAAAATATAAATACAGCGCGGACAAAGGACGATCCAAGAGCCGCAATTCCCCGTTTGACGGGTGGAATTTGAAGGGACGCGCCGTATATACCATTGCGGCAGGACAGCTCGTATTCGACCTTTCACAGGAAGAGTAACCAGAACGCGGCCCTTTGTTCGGGGAACATCAATTTTTATTTTATAATATGGCACCAGAGAAGTCAAAACTGCTTATAGTTGATGATGAGCTGAGCATGAGGGAGTTTCTCGAGATCATGCTCGGCAGGGAGGGCTACGAGGTAAAAAGCGCGGAGACCGGGCGCCAGGCAAACGCCATGCTGGGTGAGCAAGCTTTTGACCTTGTTTTGTGCGATATCAGGCTCGGAGACATTAGCGGCCTTGACGTGCTTCGCAAGGCCAAGGCCGTTAACCCGGAGACCGTCGTGATAATGATTTCCGCCTATGCTACTGCTGAAAACGCAGTTGAAGCCATGAACGAAGGGGCTTATGACTATGTGCCGAAGCCTTTTGACAATGACGAGCTTAAACAGACCATTTCAAAGGCCCTGGAGTTAAAGACCCTTTCAGAGGAAAAAAACCGGCTCGAAGACGAGCTGCGCGAAAATCTTCATTTCGGCCTGCTGGTGGGAAACAGCCCCAGGATGAGGCATATCTACGAAGTCATCGAGCAGGTTGCCCCAACCAAGACCAGCGTGATGATTACCGGGGAAAGCGGGACCGGAAAGGAGCTTATAGCCCAGGCCATTCACAATCTTAGCAACCGGGCTGACAAGCCCTTTGTGGTTATAAACTGCGGAAGCATACCCGAGACCTTATGGAAAGCGAGTTTTTCGGGTATAAAAAGGGGGCGTTTACAGGCGCCAACCAGGACAAGAAGGGCCTGTTTGAGGCCGCTGACCAGGGGACGGTTTTTCTCGACGAGGTGGGCGAGCTAAGCCCGCAGATGCAGGTTAAACTGCTCCGCGTGGTCCAGGAACGCTCCTTTAAACCCGTGGGCGGAAACGAGGATATTTCCGTTGATATCCGGATCCTATCGGCCACCAACAAGCGCCTGGAAGACGAGGTCATAGAGGGGCGCTTTCGCGAGGACCTTTATTACCGTTTAAACGTTGTTGAAATCAAGGTCCCTCCCTTAAGGGAGCGAAAAGCAGATCTAAGAGCCCTGGCCCAGCATTTCCTGGATAAATACTCCAGGGCGGCGGGAAAGGAGATTACCAAGATATCCTCGTATGCGGTGGACCTGCTTCAGAAATACGACTTTCCCGGAAACATCCGTGAACTTGAAAATCTTATAGAGCGCAGCGTGGCGCTTTCAACAACAAATATCCTGCTGCCTGATAACCTTTCGCTTTCAATCCACAAGCGGCGATGGATAGAGGGAATTGAAAACCGGAGGTTCGATCTTGACGAGGTTGCCAAGGGCGTTGCCTTGGACAGCATCCTTGAGGAGATCGAACGCGCCTACCTGGAAAAAGCCCTTTCCTGCTCGGGCGGCAACAAGCAAAAGGCCGCAGAGCTCCTCGGCATAAGCTTCCGCTCCTTCCGCTACCGTTTAAGCAAGCTCGGAATAGATAAACCGGAACAGCAATGATCAATATCGAGGGGCTGACCAAAAGCTACGGCGGAAACGTTGTTTTCGACGACGTAAGCTTCCGGATAAATTCCGGCGAGCGGGTGGGGCTTGTGGGCAGAAACGGCCACGGAAAGACCACCCTTTTCAGGATGATTATCGGAGAAGAATCACCTGATTCGGGGGTTATAAGCTGTCCGAAGAATTATCGCATAGGCCATGTCTCCCAGTCGCTTCAATTTCATTGCCCCACCGTACTCGAAGAATGCATGCTCGGTCTGCCGGCCGATTCCGAGGGCCGGCACTGGGAGGCGGAAAAAATTCTTGCAGGGCTGGGTTTTCTGCCCGAAGACATGGAAAGGGCGCCTGCGGAGTTTTCAGGGGGATTCCAGGTGCGTCTCAATCTTGCAAGGGTGCTTGTGTCAAGGCCTGACATGCTCCTGTTAGACGAGCCTACCAACTACCTTGATATTACCTCTATACGCTGGATCAGGCGCTTTCTTTCAAACTGGCCGGCAGAGCTTTTTGTCATAACCCATGACAGAAGTTTCATGGATTGGGTTGTCACCCATATAGCCGGAATTCATCGTAAAAAAGTGCGCAAGATAGCGGGCAATACAGAGAAGTATTATACCTGGATCGCCCGGGAAGAAGAAGTATACGAAAAAACCAGGCAGAACGAAGAACGCAGAAGAAAAGAAATAGAGCAGTTCATAAGCCGGTTCAGGGCAAAGGCCAGGCTTGCCAATCTGGTGCAGTCCAGGATTAAGACATTAAACAAGCTTACCCGGAAACAGAAGCTGGAAAAGGCAAAAGAGCTTGATTTTTCGTTTAACAGCTTGCTGTTTACGGGCAAATACATGACAGGCGCGCAAAATCTTTCGTTTTCATATGAACCGTCACAGGCCGACCGACCTCTGGTTTCCGGATTTTCCATTACCATAGGACCACGGGAACGCGTATGCATAGTCGGCAGAAACGGGGCGGGCAAAACCACCCTTCTTCGCCTGCTGGCAGGAGACCTTCAGCCCCGGACAGGCCGGATCGAGGATCATCCGAACTGTGTTAAGGGTTTGTTTGAGCAGACAAATATTCATACTCTGCGTGATGAGCGAACCGTTGAGGAAGAAATCCTGGCAGCAAACCCGGATATGGGACGTCAGGCTGCCCGCAGCATCTGCGGTGCCATGCTTTTTGAGGGCGATCAGGCCTTAAAAAAAATAAGTGTGCTTTCAGGCGGGGAAAAATGCCGGGTTATGCTGGGAAGGCTTCTTGCCAGGCCTGCTAATTTCCTGCTCCTTGATGAGCCGACCAACCATTTTGACATGGAGTCCTGCGATGCCCTTCTTGCGGCAATAGATAATTTTGACGGCGCAGTGGTGATGGTCACCCATAACGAGATGTTTCTTCATGCTCTTGCCGAAAGACTCGTGGTGTTCCAGGGCGGCAAAATAGATGTTTTTGACGGCCCTTATCAGCGTTTTCTCGAAGATGTGGGATGGCAGGAGGATGAAAACGGTGTTGGAGTAAAAAAGTCTGCTTCAGAAGACCCGGAAGGCGGTTTTGGCGAGATTAGCAAAAAAGAGGTTCGCAGGAGGCGATCTCAGGTCATAACAGAAAAGGCAAGGACCCTGAAGCCCCTGGAAGAGAAAATAAAGAAAACCGAGGACGCTATTGTCGCATGGGAGAAGCAAATGGAGGAATTAAACCGGAAAATGCAGGAAGCCTCCGGAAGCGGCAACGGCCGGAAAATCGCCGAGCTTTCCCGGGCCATCCACGAATGCAGGGAAAATATTGACAAGGAATTCGCCCGCTTAGAAGAACTCTCCGAGACGGCCGATTCAATGCGCGCAGGTTTTGAGGCCCGCCTTAAAGCCATAGAGTCGGCAAGGCAGTTTTAAAAATTTATCCCTGGCATCCTGGACAGAAGTATCCCTTTCTGCCTGACACCGGAATTTTTTCAATTTTTTGTCCGCATACCGGGCATGAAGCTTTCGGGTCCCGGTTGGGAATCAGGAAGTCTGAAGGCATTTTTCCGGGATCAGCCCCGGCCTTAATTGCCGTAGAAAGTACCCGCTGCATTGCGTCATAAACAGCCTCAAGCTCGCTTTTGCTTAAATCACCGGTTTTGTGCTTCGGATGTATGCGGGCCTGGTACAGGATTTCATCAGAGTATATGTTTCCTATGCCGGCAATAACGGACTGGTTCATTAATACTGATTTGATATACCCCCTGCTTTGGGAAAGGCGTTTTTGAAATTCTTTTTTGCCCAGTCCGGGATCCAGGGCGTCGGGCCCAAGGTCCTTTTCCAGCAGAAACTCCCGGATCTCCTGTATAAGCCGGATTCTTCCCAGCTTTCTTCGGCAGTCAAAGGCAAGGCCGCACCCGTTTGAAAAGGACACAAGCATCCGGGTATGAGGAGGTTTCCTGTTTCCGGGCTCCAGGTATTGAAGATAACCGGTCATTCCGAAATGGATTGCCAGCCGTGGCCCGCTGACGCTTGTCCCGGCGAACATGTACTTACCGTGCCTTTGGGCTGAGCTAAAGCCGCGTCCCTGCAGGGAGGTTTTAAGTTCCTTTTCAGAAACCCCTTCCAGCACACTTGCTTCAGCATCCACGTTGTCAATTTTCTGATCCAGCGAAGTTTTTATAAAATGGCGGCAAAAAACCTCAACGTCGGGAAGCTCGGGCATTGTATAAGAACCTCCTTTGTCTATATTGCATATTCCATGGCCGCGGCCCCGGGTTTCCAGAGGATCTTGTAGAGATCGTTTCTGCGGCTGAGCAGATTTCGGACGCTTCCCTGCTGGCGGAGTTCCTTTAAAAGGTCAAGGTCCAGGTCCACCATGAGCGTCATTTCCGTGTTAGGAGTGGCCTCTGCTGCTATTGCGTCATGGGGAAACGCAAAATCCGAGGGGGTAAACACCGCAGCCTGGGAATACTGGATGTCCATGTTTTCAACCCTCGGCAGGTTACCCACGCTGCCTGATATTGCGACATAGCATTCGTTTTCAATCGCCCGGGCCTGGGCGCATCGCCTTACGCGCAGGTATGCATTTTTAGTGTCCGTCCAGTATGGTACGAGCAGGATGTTCATGCCCATATCCACCAGATGGCGGGAGAGTTCGGGAAATTCCACATCGTAGCATATCAGGATACCGACTTTGCCCATGTCCGTGTTAAACACGCGCAGATCGTTTCCTCCGCGCAGTCCCCAGTAAAGGGATTCATCCGGTGCGATATGCAGCTTGTACTGTGCATCCCAGGTGCCGTCCCTTCTGCAAAGATATGATACGTTATACAGCCGGTCCTCCACGTACTCTGGCACGCTGCCGGCAACTATGTTTATATTGTAGGCCAGAGCCATCTGTAGGAAGGATTCTCTTAGGGGTTCAGTGTATTCGGCCAGCGAGCGCATGGATTCAGCCGGGTTTTCCTGGTTGAAGTTGCGCAGCAGAGGGGCGTTTAAAAGTTCCGGGAAAAGAATCAGGTCGGAATTGTATCCAGCCACTGCGTCAACGAAAAATTCGGCCTGCTGTATGAAATCGTCAAAGGACGGAAAGGGGCGCATCTGCCACTGAACCACTCCTATGCGCGGGAAAGCTTTTCTGCCGCCGAAGAGCTTTCGTTTTTTTTCGTAATATATGTTGTTCCATTCCATCAGAATCCCGTAGGCGCGGGACTGGTCATCCTCGGGGATATAGTTCTTGAGTATTTTTTTTATGTGAAAATCGTTTGCAAGCTGAAAGGAAAGCACGGGATCGTAGATCTCGTTGTCTTTTACCTTCTGGATGTACTGCTGGGGGGTAAGCTCCTGGTGATGCTTGTCATAGCCGGGTATACGGCCTCCGAAAATAATGCCTCTTAAGTTTAGTTCCTCGCACAGTTCCTTTCTGGCGTCATATAGTCTTCTGCCCAGGCGCAGGCCCCGGTAATCGGGATGAACGAATATATCGATCCCGTAGAGTACATCACCGTCAGGGTCATGGTTGTTTAGCCTTCCGTTTCCCACAACATCGTCGTATGAATGCTTTTCTTCATAGATTTCCGATTGCACGATTATGCTGAGAGCCGCGGCCACAACCTTGCCCTTGTCCTCTATGCAGATCTGGCCTTCGGGGAAACGGGTGATAAGGGTATGAAATTCGTTTTTATCCCAGGCCCCCATCTTGTCCGGATAGACCAAATCCATGATTTCTTCTACATCCTTGTAATCCGATGTGGTAAGATTTCTAAGCTGAAGTTTGTGTTCTGTTTCCTGATTTGTTGAATCCATTGCCGCCTTCCAAAGGTTTTTATTGTTTGTTGTAAGTCCGGAGTGTTTAATGCGAGTTGACACGCTCCGGTAATATGGCTATACACAAGAATAAAGGCAAACCATATAAATAATAAAGAATTATTTTTTTTGATGGCACAGTAAAAAGTCCAATATCTGCGTTACGCGCAATTTCTCAGAATTTCACGTACGGCTAAGTACGCTGCATTCTTCGAAATTGCGCAGGCCTTGATCTTGAACTTTTTACGGCGCCATCTAGAATCAGACTTTTTACGAGTG